>JAGHSE010000113.1 GCA_018066015.1 Candidatus Colivivens equi | reverse complement strand
ATTTCGTTGTCACTAATATAAGAAGAAATAGCACATAAAATTGAAATAGAAAGAAAAAGCATTCTAATCATAAGTGAAATCGATACATTACATATTCATTACTTTCAATTGCAGTCCATACAAAAGAATTTTCAGCAGCATTGTATTCTGCAGATAAGGCAGCTCCGACTCCATATTTATTATTGTTAATGATAATATATGGATATGTAAGTTTTGACATGAACATATTTTGAGAGGATTTGTCATACAACGTAATTGCATAATATTCAGGACGCCAATCTGATTTATAGGCAAAAGCTCCGCATGGTTTTTGTGGAGCAGATACAATTTTAAAACTTTTCCCATCAAATTTTTCTGTCTCCATATTCATTAATCTTGGAAGTCCATTATTTGGTATAAAATAATGAATGTCCGAAGAAAGCCAAACATAGACATCTCCTTCATTAGATGTGATTATGCCATAATCGCTTTTTATGCTATCGCAAAGTTGATGACAAATAACGTTGTCAATATTTATAATACCATTTGCTGAAATTGACGCATAATGCTTGCCATTGGGGCTTATTCCTTTCTGCGAAAGCATTTTTGCTATTTTTCTTGTATCCGTATATATTTTATTGTTCCAAGAATTCTTAGATTGATATTTTTTATCTATCTGCTCTATTTTACCATTATTATAAAAGAAATCTGTTCCCATTATTGTATAAACAAAACAGTTTTTAAACAACCAACCCCACCCTAAACACTTTTCGTGAGCGTTACCTGAGACTTCATCATAACTATAGTAACTGGCTAATTCCCAATCTAAAAAATAATCAACATTCTCGTAAGGTCCAAAGTTCTTGCCATCAATATGAAGATATTCATAGTTGTAAATACTGTCATTATTATAAAGGACAATACATTTCTCAAAATCATAAAGATCCAAATATGTTACCCATATGTTATTTCCATTAATAACTCGAGATCCGTTCCAAACTAGAGTTTTCTTCTTGGTTAGTGTATTTTGCAAAATAAAACAGTATTTACTTGACGTAAAATTGAGATTAGTCAAATTCTCGCCATCGTATAATATCTCATTCTCACCAAATGTAAATAAAACTTTTCTATCTAATTTTCGCAAAGAAATTGCCTGTTTGGTTTCTTGAGGAAGGACGACAAGTGACACCTTGTCATTAACTTTTTTTGTATTGGATTGAATATTCGTTTTAGTATGACCACCTTTTTTGAGTTGTGGAGCCTGACCAAACACAGAGAAAACAAAACCGATCAGAAAGAGAATAGAAATGATAGCCTTTTTTTTCATAATAATTATAATATATATTATAGTTGTTCACTTCGCAAATACACGTCACCTTCTTTCTTCTTTCCTAAAATTGAGATGTATTCGAAGTGTATGATTTTCCATCCGGGCATGCGGTTCATACATAATAATTCTCTACTATTCGCCATCCTCCATAGTCGATTGCTTTAATTACTCCGCCTGCAGTTGTTAACAAATTTGCACTTTCATGCAGGTCTTCTGTAGTGTATTCACCACCGTAAGCCCATTTTTGAGGATTGTTTAATATATAGTAGGCTACCATACGATCTGTGGACTCTATAGATGGGTGCCAGTCCATGTCATATGGATATTCAACTTTTTCTTGTTTCTTTGAATTGCATGCTACTGCAATCATTGAAATGATAAGAATAGCTGCATAAAGTAGTCTTCTCATATCTTAGTATAATTTTTTCCAAAGTTGTTGTAAGGCAGTTTCCATCTCGGGATCGTTAGTCAAATTGTATGCTGACTGTACATCGTTGCGGGCTGCAACGAAATTGCCATCCGCTGCATTGCTAATTGCTCTGTAGAAATAAGCATTAGGATCTTTCTTGAAATCATCAGATTCCATAGCTTTTGTATAATCCTTGGTCGCGTCTTTCCACTGATTCTGGTCAGCGTACATTATTCCGCGCAGAAAGTAAAGATCTGGTTGTGCCGGATCAATATTTATAGCCATAGTCATATCTGAAATTGCGTTCTTGTAGTCTTTTTGATACTTGTACAGCTGACTGCGGTTTTTGTAACCTATCGTGTTATTAGGATGGCTATCAATGGCTTTACTGAAATAATAGTTTGCATCATTGTTGTTGTCAACAACGAAAGATATGATTCCCATTGCATTGAGAGCGATAACATCTTCTGGATCTTCATCCAATATGGATAGAAATATTGAAGAAGCCTCGTCTAAATCTCCTTTGTGCATAGTAGAATAGGCATAATTACGGATATAATCATTTGAATTATAATCTAAACGCTCTCTGTATTTGTCAAGATTGATGTTGGTGAATTGCCAGCCTCTTGAGGTGTGTCCGTAAGTTATATCAATCTCATGCAACTCATCTTTGATGGCTGGGAAATACACCTTAAATTTATAATTCGAAGCTAGAGAAACTTCTGTGCCATTGGGCTTGTCTACTCCTAGGGTCGAAGATGTAATGTAGTATTTACGATTATTGTTTTTGTCTTCAATTAGGAAGCCTTCATCTTTCTTATTTAGTTCACACCATATCAGCATGTCTTCGAAACTAAGGTCAAGATGTGTATAAGAAAGATATGCTATGGTTGCGTCCTTCTTGAATTCTAGTGCGTGTAGTACTACATCTCCATCGCGATCATCTGGAATATTAAGAATGATAAAGTCATCCTTTTTGTTGAAGGTCGCATTCTTCTTATCAAACGTATTTTCTGTCAACAAAGAAAGATGATCCTTGTTAATAGATACACCAAAATTCAGATTCTGACCTCCTTGGCGTAAGAACGTAGCAACTGCAATTACTTCTCCTCTTTCGTTTAGGATGGCACTGCCGCTACTGCCTGGAGAAATTGGGGCTGTTACTTGAATAACCTGACCATGAGAATCTTCTCTAATCGAGGAAACCATTCCATCAGAAACTGTTTGTTCTAATCCCATAGGTGCACTAATATTGTATACCTTGTCGCCCTGTTCCACTGGCTTTGATGCAAAGGTCAAATATTGGAATTTGTTGGAACTGTTGTTCTTTATGCCAAATTTGATAATATCCCATTTGGGGTCAGATGCAATAACACTGTCGATCTCAAATTCAGATCCATCTGCCATTTTTAGAATAGCTTTTACTGCACCATCTAAAACATGATAATTTGTGATACCTGTTCCGTTCGCATCAATAAAGAAGCCTGATCCGCTACCACGAGGAGATCCGTATTCATCGTAAGTATAAATGATGAATGATGCTTCTTTCGTTTCTGCTATTATGGTTTTAATATCTTTGGTTCCACAGCTTGTAAGTATTACTGTGAAAAATAGTATCACTAAATAAAATAATCTTTTCATACTCGTTACATTTTAATAAAGAACTTTCCATAATTGTTGCAAGGCTTTTTCCATTTCAGGATCGTTCGTCAGATTGTATGCCGTTTGAACATCATTCCTTGCTGCAGGTAGATTCTTGTTTTGTGCATAGGCAATAGCACGAATGTAATATATGGTAGGATCTGATTTATAGTCATCGAATTCAATAGCCTTACTGAAATCTTCAACAGCTTTAGCCCAGTTTTCTTTTGTCATGTACATACTACCTCTGATATAGAAGTGATCAGGTGTAGCTGGGTCGATATTTATGGCAGAACTAATGTCCGCTATTGCTTTTTCGTAGTCGTTCTGATATTTGTACAATTGCCCTCGATTTAGATATGCAATAGTATTGTTTGGATGACTATCAATTGCCTTCGAGAAATAGTATAATGCATCACTATTGTTGTCCACTACATAAGATATAATACCCATTGCATTGAGCGCAAGGACATCTTCTGGATCATCTTCTAACATTGATGCAAATATTGAACTTGCTCCCGAAAGATCGCCTTTGTGCATAGAGGTATATGCGTACTCTCGAATATACTCTGATGGATCATATTCAAAATGCTCTCTATATTTGTCAAGGTCGATGTTGATAAATCGCCAGCCTTTACCTTCTTTGCCTTCACAGATGTCTATATTATGCAGTTCGTCTTTGATAGCAGGAAAGTATATCTTAAATTTGATGCTTGAAGCCAAAGCAACGTCTGTACCATTCGCTTTATCGGCACCAATGGTAGATGAGGTTACGTAGTACTTGCGGTTATGCTCTTTATCTTCAATATAGAATCCATCGTCTTTCTTGTTGAGTTGACACCAGATTGCCATATTCTCATAAGCCATATCAAGATTCGTATATGTGAGATATGCAACAGTTGCGTCTTTCTTGAACTCTAATGCATGAAGAACAACAGTACTGTTCTTTTCATCGGGTACATTCATGATGATAAAGTCATCCTTTCTATTGAAATTGCTGTTCTTCTTGTCGAATTCATTTTGGGTTAGTGCTGCTACTTTGGTGTCATCGATAGCCACACCAAAGTTTAAGTTTTGTCCTCCACGATGCAAGAAGGTTGCAACAGCGATAACATCTCCATTGTCATTAAGAATTGCACTGCCGCTGCTACCAGGAGAGATTGGGGCAGTGATTTGAACAACCTGTCCGTGAGAATCTTCTCGAAGAGACGAGATAATACCATCAGAGACTGTTTGTTCTAGGCCCATGGGAGCACTTATATTGTACACTTTATCCCCTTGCTCAAGTTGTTTGTTGGCAAACTTGAGGTACTTCAGCTTCTTATTGCTAGGGTTTTTAATGGAAAACTTAATAATGTCCCATTTCGAATCTGACGCAATTACCTTGTCTATCTCCAACTCGGTACTGTCGCTAAGGGTAATCATGGCTTTTACAGCACCATCGAGTACATGGTAGTTTGTAATTCCAGTTCCATTAGCATCAATAAAAAAACCAGAACCGCTACCTGCAGGTGTACCATACTCATCATATGTGTAGATGATAAACGATGCTTCTTTTGTGTCAGCGATGATGGTCTTAACATCTTTAGGACCACAGCTGGAGAAAAGTGCAATAAGAGTTATGCTTATAACAAAAAGAAGATTTTTCATGTTGGTGTGCATTAGTTTGTTTTACGTAAAGCGGGTGTACTATTATTGGAATTAGAAGATGAGTTACCTTTTTTTAATTGCGGTGTCGATGAACCTCCACCACTATTACTTCGAGAACCAGCAGAGGATGCTTTCCGTTGACCTGGCTGGTAATTCTCTAGATTATACTCCTTCAAGAAAGCCTTCCCTTCCTCTCCGGCATTTCTCATATCAGCGACACCATTGTCATAGTCATCTAAAAGCAATCTGCAAATGCCTCGATTAAAATAGATGTTTCTACGCAATTCTGCATCACAACTGTAAGATAAAGCTGTAGTAAAGTCATCAACTGCAGCTTTGTTATACTTATTGCTACTATATGCTCTACCTCGAATATAGTACGGGAATGCAGCTTTGTAGCTATCCAGAACTCTACTTATTATGGATATGGTGCTAGAATAATTCTCTTTGTTGTACTCTTGAATTGCTCTATCTATTTCGGGTTTGGCCAAGCCATAATCGGATTTGCGTAACACTTTAAAATCCGTAACTACAATGTTAGATGCAGTGCCTACTTCTATGCCAATTCGACTTATTCCTTTGACATTTGTGAAAGTTTTAATTAATTCATTCCCATCATTTGCATAGAATTTAATAGTAGATATACCATCATATACTATTTTGAATTGCCGAACTTCGCGATCTGATATGTCTGACCACTTTTGACTTTCAGAATTATATGATTCAGTAGATGTGTATGGGTAGGAATTATCTTGGTAATATTGATTGCAATAGTTAATTGAGAAAGAAGCTTGACCTCCATATGTATTGTTTACGTCTAACGATATTCCCCAGTAAAGATTTTCTCCACCTCTTTTTGAAGATGAATCATTGTACCATACCTCTGTACCGTCTGGTTTGTAGGTTTTGAATTTATGTGTTCGAGGGTTCCTAGCATTTTTTGCGTTAAATGTTATAGTACACGCTCGATTTCCTATTGAAGAACAATACATCCAAGTTGTCCAAAAATGCCATCTGCCGTTCTTAATATTCTCATCTGTTTCTGCCACCTCATTAAGTACGTCTAGTTTTACCGTACTATTCCCATAGAATTTCAGTTTGTCAACACTAGACCACTTCCAAGAAGATGTATTCATATATTCCCATTCTTGCTCTTGTGAAAATAAAGCAAAAAAGAAACTGAACATGAAAACCAACGAAGTATTGGCTTTCGGCACGGAAAACATAATCGTAAAATAGAAAAAGAAAGAAGAAATCGACACGTTTATATATTGTATATTAACATGTTAAGTTTGTTTCTCATTTTTTGACGAGTTTTACCTCTTCTTCTCAGTTTTAACATTATTTTGTTGCGTATTTGTTGCGTGATTGAAGAAAAATGCCTATCTTTGCACCGTGATTCAGAGGCAAATCTTGCTCCTTGAAAACAA
>JAGHSE010000205.1 GCA_018066015.1 Candidatus Colivivens equi | reverse complement strand
CCCCCCCCCATTAAATAATTGTCTTGCAGCGATTTATACCGCCGCAGTAAATAGATTAAGCTCATCTTTTCAATAAATTTTTAAAAAGTCCTACATTAAAATCCGAATAAATACTTTTATTTTTTTTCTGCGGAACAGGTGCCTTTATGAAATTCTCAAAATCTTCCTGACTTTTGATTTCCCAAAAATATTCATTATCCGTGGGAGATAGGTATTCTGGATTTAACCCTTCAAAGAATAGTTTACCGACTTTTTTTCCACAGGAAATTGCCTCATATAGTACCGTGGAATTTTCTCCAATTATGTTATTGAATTGATTCAAAACTATTGATATATTGATTGTATTATCCTGAATTTTAACTCCAGAATCCAATAGAACTTGTTTTTGCTCTGATGTTAAGAATTCATGAGGATGACACCTATAATACATTGTCATATCCTTATTATCTTTTGCCAAGCCAGCAACTAATGGTACTAGGGTATTTGTTATTTCAGGATCTGAAACGACTAATACAGCATTAGAGATATTCAGTTCCGTTTTTGGAATAAGATTATTCAGAAATGTATGAAAGGCAAAACCAATATTAATAATTCTATCTTCAGAAATACCATAAACATCTTTAGGCTCATTCTCTCCAAATGCAAGGAAATACGATGGTAACAACCGTTCATCGCGGAATCCGCTATACAATTCTGTTCCCTCATAAGAAACCCCGTGTTGCAGTTCGTACGTCTTCAGTCCGAGATTGTTTCCCGCACAAAAAACATCTAACGGTCGGACTGTTGCAAAAACTGCCTCTACGCCCTTTTTGCGATAAATGCGCTCATATAGATGCACCGAGAAAATATCTGCGTATATCTTTTTCCTCAACAAACTGGAATTTACATTGATATCATCAAACGCCATATTAATTGATTTCATCAACTCTACAAATTCCAGTTCGATTTTCTTTGTTTTAAATACAGACTTAATAACACCATACAAGGCAACAAAAGCCGACAGAGCATCAATATTTACAATACTGCGTTCATGATATCTCGGTTTCTTATGCTCTCCACCCCTTCCTGGTTCAAAAATAACATAACCCTGTTTCAAGCCAGAACAATCTATTAAAGGATCTGTAAATTTATCCAAATATAGGCCATTTACCTTATCAACCCTTGGAAATGCCATAAATAAAGTTGAGCACTTCGTTTTTCCATAATAAAAAAATAATAAATCTATGAACGAATGAAAACAACTCTTGATTACTTTCATCCATTTTATGGAGTCACAGACCTCCATGGATTGCAGCCCCCATTGACGAAGTACGCTTTTGCGCACGTCCAGCCTTATAACACTGTACAATGACAAACCGTCAACTTTATAGTCATACAAATGGTGTTCAACCTCTTTCTTGGTAATTTCTCTGATAGCTATGTCAAGTGGGCGCATGATTATAAATCTACGATATTAGGACGATTAATAATTGATTTTACTGTGCCTAACACTACTCCAACATTACGCATGTTTAAAAGTATATATGAAATAACTGGTAGGCATAGAAGAATTATAAGATTAAACCTATACGAGAGAAATATACTCACGATGGATATCACAAAAGGGATTCCCGAATGAACAGGGAATGCGAGCAATAAGATTTCCAGTATATTTTTCTTTTCTCCCATTTTTGCAATAGATAAATATGCACATCCGGCGGTATATATTAAATAAGAAAATGCTGGGAACAAAAAGAATAAATCGTACGGAATATTAAATACGTGTCTAAGCAATAATAACAATGCCACATTGCCCATCAAAACAAACAGAGATACGACAGACAAAGCCTTCTCCTTATTCTGAGCAATCAGAAAAGTATTTAACCCAAAAGCGTTAGAATAAGGTAGAAGCGAAACTGCGGAGATGCATAACGCTCTTCCACATTCAGAATATTTCGGGATAAATGAACAAAACAATTCGAAGAAAGGAAGAGCCACAAATACTAATGTATAAATAAGAGTCATATAATTCTCTCGAACCGAGGTGATGACTTCACGACATAGAGTATAGTCATTAGAACGCAATCTATCTATCATCTTCGGGAACACGATAAATCCAAACGCATCTACCAGTAGAAATATAGAGTTTGATAAAGTATATGCAAAATTGAATTTCCCATATTCTTCAACAAAGTAATACTTGCTTACGTATAAAGATGTTGTGTACATTATCAAATAAAATGCACTATTGTACAAGAAAAGCCAAAAGCCCTTTGTAAATAAGTTTTTTATATCGTCTTTGTGCGGTTTAACATAAGGCGGTATCAAACCTCTTTTAATAAAGAAACCAATTATTATTATATTACCCACCAAATATGCACCTACCATGAACTTTAATGCATTTACTCTAAAAGCAAGGATGACAGCAAAGAGTAACAAAGGTATCAGTGATTGATATATTGCAACCTCCAGCAAACGATTTCCAACTCTATATACAGTACTGTATGCCTTGTTATAATAGGCAAGAACTACAATAAGAAAAATGAATGGGATGAGTTCTCCAACAGCGTATTTCTCAAACAGAGCAATATGGCCATGTCCAGTGAATAGCGTTATAATCAACAATATGAGACCAAGAATAAAAATTAATGTTGATGCTGATGATATATATCTATCACAGAGATCATGGTCATCTTTACTTTGGACCAATAACACATTGAGAGAATTTGAAACGCCAAAATCCACTATGTTAAAAAAGCCTATCACTAACAGGAAGAAACTCCAAATCCCAAAGTCAGTAGGTCCTAATTTTATTGCAATAATAAGCGTTGTACAAAATTGGATTGCATAAGTCAGGTACCTGGTCCCCATATATAGGAAGACTTTATTGGATAATATTTTTGAAATCTTGTTCATCCCCAAATTATCCTTTTTCATTTACACCTTTTTCGATAGTTAAAAGGAAAACAATAAACATAAGCATTGTCAAGGAATACGCGACCATTGCCACCTTTGCCGAGTGTGCAAAAAAATAAACACTCGAAATCAATAACGCTAATTTGAATTTTGATTCTGTTCTAAACAGTTTTAGCATGTATATGAAGCAAACCGCCAAAAAAAGAATGTTCAAAACAAAAGGTATATAACCAACATCCATTTTTTGTGCATCTATGCCAGAACTCAGATAGCCAAGATTAAAAAAAGAAGTACCAAACAAAGTTCGAGGTTTGATTGCAAAGTCAATAGTGGACATACTATATGTCATTGAACCAGATTCCAACTTATTGAAAATGAAATCAAATACTGTCAAATCAACAAAAGACATAATAAAAACCACAATAAGTAGCAGAAATGTCCACAAAAACACTGACTTAATAAAACTTGATTTAAAAGAATAAAGCGAGTAAACATACACACAACATAGAACGGCCGCAATATTTGTCGTAGATCCCGCCAGACATAACAAAATGACGAATAATGTAATTGTCACAGCTATCTTTTTCTTATTACCATAAGAGTAATAGAGCATCAGCGGCAAAGCCGGGAATGTCATAAATGTCATACAATGGGGTTCATGATAAAGACCAGTAATAAAACCCGTGTCCTGAAAGAATGGAATTCTTATATCACCTGATCCGATTTCTACAATTGAAAGATAATATGGATAAAAATAAGTGGACTGAAATTTCTCCGCATTATCTAAAAACAAGTCATACTTGTACGATACATCATTTACCATTGGAGAAACTCCTGCTTTCAACAACACAAACATTATGACACTTCCCACTAATGTTATCAATGTAAGTGCTATGTATGGTTTTATTATTATCCTTATTGAATCCTCATGACCGACTAAATCTCTATTGTATTTGTAAATGTTGTATAATAGGAGATAGAAGATGACATTGCTATACAAATAGACCAAAGCTGAACTAACGCCAGTATTTGTTGCTAAAGCAGAAACGCAACATACTGCATGAAGGCAAAAATATATTTTAAAGGCTCTATGCCCTTTAAAAGATGTAGCTTTTTTAAACCTGAAAAAAATATATATTAGAGTCAATGTCGAGATTATTATCGCATTGATGTACCGATTTTCAGTTAACAAAAGGTATGGAACTATGGAATAGCTCATAGACAAGTTTAGGAAAACCCAAAACGCGTCTAACCAAGCATACCGTTTTACTATTGATCTATTCTTCATAGTATTTAATCTATCGCCCCATAGCAAGGTCTCAGTGCCAAATGCCTGTGAATGCTGAATCCGTTTTTATTAACCCCATCAACATCATTGTATTTCCCTACATAGATTCTATCCCCATTATGGTCCACATCAGAGCACCATACAAAATCGTGATACCAGAGCTTTTCTCCCTTGGAAAACCATGCTACAAAGAATGAATAGCAGCATCGTATAGCAGAAGGAAACGATAAAGATTTCTTAAGTTCTTCGGGCATTACAGCACGACTATCTTCGAACACGTCTTTTCGAATCAAATACCATTCATCGGACATGGGAATATCAATGAAATTTTCCTGATCATACCAATCCTGATTGTAAAAACAAGGCTCAGAGACATCCGGATCTTTCCCGAATATTCCCTTCAGGCTCCTGCATGTCACTTTCGTTCCATCTGTAAAAGAGGAAACGCCAAGAATCAGATAATAGTGTTGAGAACATTCCTTGAGTTTCTCTTCACTATATGGAATTTCCGGAACTTCTGCAGGTACTTCCAACAATAGTGCTGGTATGCAATCTCTCAATTCTTCAGGACCGATGAACTGATTGCCCATTATTTCCTTTGCCCTTTTTATGGTCATCTTATTCAAATATGTATTTTTATTACTATTTTCTTAACAATCATTGGATTGCCAGCACACAATTGTGGTTCGTGTGCATCATCAGGATACAACAGAGTAAAATATCCATCCCCCAATAAACAATCCAACGTATTATTCACTTTGTCACTAAAAAGCAGATAATCATTTTCTGCATCATATTCTTTTGTAACGCAAAGGCCTTCTATTGGCTTACACTTGATAATTTCATTGCCGCTAATCAGGTACTGTATATCCAAGTACTCACAATGAGCTTCAAAGCCATTAGGATTAACGGTCTTTGTCTCATACTCTGAAACTATCGCCTTTACGTTTTCAGAAATAGTATGAACTCCATTTTCTATTGAAGAGTCAACAGATGAGAGGAATTTCAATCCAGCATAAATGTCTTCTGATAACCCTCTATAGAGTTCTATGTTATTTATGTTATCGTAAACCATAAACTACTTATCCAACAGCGATTCCTTCCACTTCTGATATTCAATCACCTCATCAGCATTGGCCAGATGTCCCATCGCAGAATATTTTTCTATTCTCTCGATTTCAGCAGACAGCCTATCGAAACGCATCCCCCAGCCACTGTCGATAAACCAGTTCAAATTTCTAACTGGAGCATTATAGAGTATTATTCCACTTTTTGTGTCAAGTACCTGACGCAAGAATGTAAGATATGCACGGTACTGATGCTCGTGGGAAGCCACAAGAGCCAGTTTCTTCCATCCATTGTTCATTGCCATCTTTACTACTTCTATAGCCTGTTGTCGGGTATGCAAAGACACATCTTCGTGGATCAAATCCTCTTCAGGAACACCACCTTTAAGAATAAAAGGCTTTACTTCTTCAAACGGGAAACTGCCATAATCTTTGTCTATTATATTCCCACTGAATACAATTTTAGAGACAATACCTTTCTGGTAGAGTTCGACGGCTTTTTGAAATCGGAAAAAGCCGTCTCCCTCCAACAGTATGGCAGCATCAGATTTTGTCAGGCAATCGTTATCCACAATTGCCATAATCTTTTCTCTGTCAGTAATCATTGCTTAGATTTAAAGGTCCTCCCAGAAAATAGGATCTCTTGCGGGAATATCCTTGTTAACTGTTTTTCCAATAATTGTCTGCTTGAACTTAGGCGGAATACCCAAAGCCGGACGAAGTACGTCAACATCTGCTTCAGTAATAACCTGTCCTTTCTTCAAGTCGGTCTTCGCATAGAGGCAACGCCTTTGGACATAAACAGTCTCACCTTCCTCGGCAACGACTTCTTTTCTAGTGCTGCCCATAGCACGTTCAACTTCACGGATGGAATCAACCATGAATTTGAACTCATCAGGCTCCATTGAATGAGGATGGTCTGGACCTTTATCTTTCTTATTCAACGTAAAGTGCTTTTCAATCACACGACCGCCAAGGACAACTGAAGCCAATGCCACCACGTGACCTGCTGAATGATCAGAATAACCCGTCAGGCAGTCAAAGGCACTCTGGTAAGTCTTCAAGACATTAACATTAGCACTATCAATCTTTGAAGGATAATTCGTGATACACTGCATGAGGACAAGGTCTTTGTTTCCGGTCTTCTCAATAGTGCGAACCGCCTCGTCAATTTCAGACATTGTAGCATCACCGGTTGCCAGCATCACAGGAATACCTTTCTTGGCTGTGTATTCAAGCATTTCAAGCCATGTGATTTCACCGGAGCCAATCTTGATAAAAGGAACCTTCATGTCAGCACAAAGATCAACGGCTTCTTTGAAATAGGGAGAAGTGCTAAAATCAATGCCAACCTTCTTGCAGTAATCCGCAATTTCCTGATGCCAAGCCATAGGGAATTCCACATCCTTAAAGACTTCAGATACCGTTCTACCCCAAGAGCCATGGACTCCATGAAGCGTCATCTTGGAGAAACCGCCTTCAGACACGATGGTCTCAGCTGTAAAGGTTTGAAACTTGGCACAATCTGCTCCTGCTGCCTTTGCAGCATCAATCAGACGTTTTGCCTTATCTATACTACCATCAAAATTACCGCCAATTTCTGCTATGAAATAGGTCGGGTAATCGGGACCTATCATTCGGTCACCAATCTTAATGTTCTTGTTAAAGTTGAGCATAACTGGTTATTTTGTTATTAATTGAGACGTTTGAAACCTGATTGACAAACAGGGCCTTCGAGAGCTTTCATTACATCCCTGCCATCTTCAAAATCACGAATATCTGCGAAGATTGGATCCAGTTTATCGAAATAGTCATTGAGAATGTCAGGAGTATGGCAAATACAAGGATACAGGCTGTTACCTGCCAAGTAGCCTTTCTTCAGCATCTCCTGAGTAATGTATGTCTTGTATGCAAGATGATTCGGGCTCTTGAATGTATATCCGGCAAGTGCAGGAAGTCCCCATTGCTCAATCTCAAGTCCATATTTGTCGGCAAGCGCCTGCCAACGTTTCTTGTTTTCAAGACCTATGTTGGTTATAACTTCCCAAGATTTAGTCCTTTCCATCTCTGATAGAGCAGCAAGAGCTGCAGTCGGTCCGATACGTTCAGTCCAGAAAGTAGAACTTATCCATGAACCTTGTGCTGCTTCCATAATATCCTTACGTCCAACAACAGCGGCCAAAGCATATCCGTTAGCCATAGTTTTGGAGTAAATGGTCATATCCGGGTAAACTCCATATTTTTTGTGAAGTCCTCCGAAGGTCTCTCTAAATCCAGAAGTACATTCATCAAAAATCAAAACAACTCCATACTGGTTGCAAAGATTGCGTATGAATTCCAGATATCCATCTTTAGGCCCGAAATTACGACTTACCTCCATTTTAACGGCAGCCAAATCGGGAGTGTTCTTGATAATACGTTCAATCTCCTCAAAATCATTATAATGGAACGGTATGGAAGTACCCCGGAGAGCCTTAGGAACTCCTCCGGTAGGGATACCCGGAAGAAGATGTCCTGCGAGAGCATCACTGTCACCGAGGTTGACTGACACGTACCAATCATGCCAACCGTGATATCCGCATATTGCAACTTTGTCCTTACCTGTAAATGCCCTTGCTATACGGACGCACATAGAATTGGCCTCACCGCCACCACGAGTATAGCGGACACCACCAGCCCAAGGGTTCATCTCAATCAACTTTTCAGCGAGATACACCTCTTCCGGACAATTGAAAGTAGTAAGATTTCCATCCCGTACAACCTTCATCACAGCCTCATCGACAACTTCGTTTGCATAGCCTAGAGTATTAGTACCAATGCCCATCATTGAGCAATCAATGTACTCTTTTCCATCGAGGTCCCATACATGACATCCTTTTGACTTGCTGTAATATGCAGGCCAGTTTTCGGGAAGCAATTGTTCCGGACGTTTAGATAGAAGCGATGTTCCACCAGGAATCATCGTCTTAGCTTTTTTGTAAAGTTCTTGACCTTTTCCCATAATGTTATTGATTTATGATTTTATCGTTCTTGATTGATTTTTCATATCCTTCGTTATAGCCGAACTTGCTATTCAGAGATTTAATTTCCGTATGCGCAAGAAGATAGTCTATATACTCTTTCCAGCCTTTTTCAGTACCAAGAGCCTCAATGACAGCTTTAATTACTTCAAAATCTTCTGGTTCATCAATAGTAATGCGATATTCAGATGCGTCATATACTCCTTGCTTATTTTGGAGCTTCATTGATGTAAACTTATCTCCTCCCCATGCCGTACTGTTCTTCCAGATATATGGAGTGACATGTTCGCGTTCTGAAGTAAGGTTCGCCTCTTTGTAAGCACGTACAAGAGCAGAGAACTTGAAGACCTCAGTATCAAGGCCATCAGGAAAACACTTTGCATCAGTACGAGCATAATCCACATTGTTATCAATGCAATACTGAATAGTCTCATCAATTACGGATGGATCAATGAGTGGACAATCCGAAGTAAGACGTACAACATAATCAGGAGCTTCTGGTTCGGCTGTTCCATAAAAACGACTTAGAACATCCTCAACAGAGCCCTTGAAGTATTCAACTCCTACTTTGTCGGCAACAGCAACTATGAACTTTGAGCCTTCCTCGTCAGTTGTGGCAATTTTAAGTTTACTAATAAGCTTTGACTGAAGTATTCTGCGAAGATGGATTTCAAGAAGAGTCTGTCCATTAACTTCCTTAAGAATCTTGGCAGGAAGACGGGTAGAACCGTAACGTGCCTGTGTAATAGCCAATATTTTCATTTGTTATACTATTTATTATTTATTTTGTATGTTCTGAGATGTATTC
>JAGHSE010000079.1 GCA_018066015.1 Candidatus Colivivens equi | reverse complement strand
CCGACGACAAACCGAGAGCAATTGCAAGCTTGCTTGGCATTGCCGAGGTGCGAAGGAGGAAGACAAAAGTCAAAATCACCTAAAATGTAATTAATAGAACACCCCTAAAATAAATTTTACAGAAGCGAGACAAATTTTATAGACAAAAAAAAGAGTGAGAACTCGGAGTCTCACTCTTAATATTCAAAGTTAATTTTGTACTTTTTTACCTTCGCTTACTCTGTTGCTGGAGCTGGCGTTTCAGCCTCTTCAACTGGAGCTTCTGCCTTTGGAGCAGACTTCTTTGAGCGACGTGTACGTGTTGCTTTCTTAGCTGTCTTAGCCATAGCCTCATCAAAGTCAACAAGCTCGATGAATGCCATATCTGCATCATCAGAAGGACGCTTACCTAATTTGATAATGCGAGTATATCCACCAGGACGATCTGCAACTTTAGCAATTACTTCTCCGAAAAGTTCTGAGATAGCATACTTATTCTGCAGATAGCTAAATACGACACGGCGAGACTCTGTTGTGTCACTTTTTGCCTTTGTAATCAAAGGTTCTACATAAACGCGAAGAGCTTTGGCCTTCTGGAGAGTCGTAACGATTCTCTTATGCATAATAAGGGAAGTAGCCATATTTGACAACATAGCAGCTCTGTGAGGTGCCTTACGACTCAAATGATTGAATTTCTTATTGTGTCTCATCGTTGATTATTAATCTTTATCTAGTTTATACTTAGAAGTATCAGTACCGAAAGACAAACCATGCTGGAGGAGCAGGTCGTCAAGTTCAGTAAGAGACTTCTTACCAAAGTTACGGAACTTGAGCAAATCATTCTTTTGGAATCTAACCAAATCACCTAAAGTATCCACATCAGCAGCCTTCAAACAATTGAGAGCTCTAACTGATAGATTCATATCAGTAAGTTTGGTCTTCAGCAATTGACGCATACGTAAAATTTCCTCATCAAACTCTTCTGTACCATCAACGTCATTATTATCCAACGTAATTTTCTCGTCAGAGAATAACATGAAGTGATAAATAAGAATTTTAGCAGCCTCCTTCAAAGCCTCCTTAGGAGAAATTGAGCCATCAGTTGTTATTTCCAGAGTGAGTTTTTCGTAGTCAGTCTTTTGCTGAACACGATAAGGATCAACTGAAAATTTTACATTGCGAATAGGAGTATAGATTGAGTCAATAGCTAACTCTTGGACATCCTTACAGAATTCACGATTTTCATCTGCAGGTACATATCCTCGACCTTTATTGACACTCAGTTCAATCTCCATTGTTGCTTTAGAATCTAAATGACAAATTACCAAATCAGGATTTAACACTCCAAATCCATTCAGATATTTGCTTATGTCTCCAGCTTTGAATTCTGTTGATTTTTCAATCGTAAGCGAAACCTTTTCAGATTCCACCTCATCGACAATTTGCTTGAACCTAACTTGTTTGAGGTTCAGAATAATGTTGGCAACATCCTCTCTTACGCCTGGGATTGTAGAAAACTCATGATCAACACCAACAATCTTAATAGTGTTGATAGCAAATCCCTCGAGCGAAGAAAGTAATATTCTACGAAGTGAATTACCGATAGTAATTCCATAACCTGGTTCCAAAGGACGGAATTCAAATTTTCCGCACTTCTCGTCAGATTCCAACATTATTACTTTTTCGGGTTTTTGAAATGCTAATATCGCCATTATTGTTAATTTTTATTTAGAGTACAACTCGACAATCATTTGCTCTTTGATATTCTCAGGAATATCGGCACGCTCTGGTAAGTGCATGAGTTTACCACCCATAACATTCTCGTCCCATTCAATCCATGGATACTTGCTATGGTTGAAACCAGCTAAAGCAGCCTGAATAACTTCCAAAGATTTAGCTTTCTCACGTACAGAAATAATCTGTCCAGGTTTAACTGAATAAGATGGGATATTCACAACTTCGCCATCAACAACGATGTGCTTGTGGCTTACCATCTGACGTGCAGCAGCACGGGTTGGAGCGATACCCAAACGATACACGACATTGTCCAAACGAGACTCTAGTAACTGAAGTAACACTTCACCAGTTACACCATCAGAAGAAGCAGCCTTTGCGAACAAGTTACGGAATTGACGTTCGAGTACTCCGTAAGTGTACTTAGCTTTCTGCTTTTCTGCAAGCATCTGTCCGTATTCTGAAGACTTCTTACGGCGATTGTTGCCATGTTGGCCTGCAGGATAATTTCTCTTAGAGAGAACTTTATCAGGTCCAAAAATAGCCTCACCAAAACGGCGGGAAATTCTTGATTTTGGTCCAATATATCTTGCCATATTTTGATATTTGTTGTGCTTATACGCTTTCGCTGCAGCCGCGACAACAGAAAGGAAAAGATGTTGTCAAAAATAGCAATTGCGTATAGAGCAATAATTTAATTACTAAACTCTTCTTCTCTTTGGAGGGCGACAGCCGTTGTGTGGTAGAGGAGTGACATCGATGATTTCAGTAACTTCAATACCTTCAGCGTACACGCCACGAATTGCAGACTCACGTCCATTACCTGGACCCTTCACGTATGCAACAACCTTTCTCAAGCCGAGGTCATAAGCGACCTTTGCACAATCTTGTGCTGCCATTTGTGCTGCATAAGGAGTATTCTTTTTGGAACCTCTGAAGCCCATTTTGCCTGCCGATGACCATGATATAATCTGACCATCACCGTTTGCCAAGGATACAATAATGTTATTGAATGAAGAATGCACATGAAGCTGTCCTTCAGCATTAACCTTGACAACTCTTTTTTTAGCAGATGTTGTTTTCTTAGCCATATCTGAATATTATTTAGTAGCTTTTTTCTTGTTTGCAACTGTCTTCTTCTTACCCTTACGAGTACGAGCATTGTTCTTAGTGCTCTGACCACGAACAGGTAATCCAATACGATGGCGGATGCCACGATAGCAACCAATATCCATCAAACGCTTGATGTTAAGCTGGATTTCAGAACGAAGGTCACCTTCGACTTTATATTCAGCGCCTATGACCTCACGGATCTTAGCAGCCTGGTCGTCATTCCAGTCTTTAACTTTAATGTCTTTATTTACGCCAGCTTTGTCCAAAATCTTAGCTGCGCTGCTGCGTCCTATACCAAAAATGTAGGTTAACGCAATTTCGCCTCTCTTATTCTGAGGGAGGTCGACACCAACAATTCTTATTGCCATATGTTTTAATTATTATTAGATTCGATCATCCCTGACGTGTCTTAAACTTAGGGTTCTTCTTATTGATAACAAATAAGCGGCCTTTACGTCTTACGATAACACTGTCTGGAGTGCGTTTCTTTAAAGATGCTTTAGTTTTCATATCTTTATGGTTTATTTATATCTGAATACTATTCTTCCTTTAGATAAGTCGTATGGAGACATCTCAATACGAACTTTATCACCTGGCAAAATCTTAATGTAATGCATTCTCATTTTTCCAGAGATATGCGCAATAATCTCATGCCCATTTTCCAGTTCAACTCGAAACATTGCATTTGACAATGCCTCAACTATAGTTCCGTCTTGTTCTATTGCCGACTGTTTAGCCATATTATTGATTTTTAAGTACTTTTTCAATCTCATCAAATGATGAAAGAATATCAGCCTGTCCTTTACGAATACATATGGAATGTTCGAAATGCGCTGCCAATTTTGAATCCCTGGTTACTACACTCCATTTATCATCTTGCAGATAAACATCCTTAGTTCCTAAAGTTATCATTGGTTCAATGGCAATACACATGCCACTCTTCAGCAAAACGCCATTCCCGCGTCGTCCATAGTTTGGTACCATTGGGTCTTCGTGCATTTCGTGTCCGACACCATGTCCGACAAACTCGCGAACCACTCCGTAGCCATGATTTTCACAATGTGTCTGAACTGCATAAGAAATATCTCCTATTCTCCGACCTGCTACAGCTTGCTCTATACCTTTATATAAAGCTTCTTTTGTGACTTTGAGAAGAGTCTTAGCTTCATCGGAAATATTTCCTACTGCAAAGGTATAACACGAATCTCCACAAAAGCCTTTGTATCTTGTGCCACAGTCTATTGATACTATGTCACCATCTTTTAGTGGGGCATCATTTGGGATGCCGTGTACTACTTGTTCATTAACCGAAGTGCAAATGGATGCAGGAAACACTGGTCCGTAAGGATTAGGGAATCCTTTGAAAGTAGGTTCTGCGCCATTGTCTCTGATTACCGTTTCCGCTAAAACGTCTAGTTGACGAGTAGTAACACCTGGCTGAATTATTTTTGCTAACTCTGCGAGAGTTTTTCCTATTATTAGGTTTGCCTCTCGCAAGAGTTCTACTTCTTCATCTGTTTTGAGATGTATATTCATCAGTACAATGTCAAATTAATGACCACCATGTACACGACCATTCTCAAGCAGACCATCATAGTGACGCATAAGCAAGTGGCTCTCAATCTGTTGAAGAGTATCGAGAACAACACCCACTAAGATCAGCAATGAAGTACCGCCATAGAACTGAGCAAATTCACGCTGTACGCCAAACATACTTGCGAATGCTGGCATAATAGCGATGAATGCCAAGAACAAAGAGCCTGGGAATGTAATTCGAGACATAATCTTGTCAATGAAATCTGCAGTGCTCTTACCTGGTTTAATACCAGGAACGAAGCCGTTGTTGCGTTTCATATCCTCTGCCATCTGCGTAGGATTAATAGTAATCGCAGTGTACAGATAAGTAAATAAGATAATCAGAACTGCAAAAATCAAATTATATACCCAACCTGTAGTATCCATAAGTGTATTTACAGTAGGACTGAGTTTGCCACCTGCAGCATATTGTGCAACAGTTACAGGTATAAACATAATAGCCTGTGCAAAGATGATAGGCATTACGTTTGCGGCATAAGGCTTGAGAGGGATATATTGGCGAGCGCCACCCATTTGCCTATTTCCTACAATACGCTTAGCATACTGAACAGGAACTCGACGTACACCTTGAACGAGCAGAATGGCAGCAGCAATAATGCCGAGCCAGATAACTATCTCGATAAGGAATACTACAAGACCACCTTGTCCAGGCGAAGACCACTTTGTAGCAATTTCCTGAGAAATAGCTTGAGGGAAGCGAGCTATGATACCAATCATGATAATCATAGAGATACCATTTCCGATACCTTTATCTGTGATTCTCTCACCAAGCCAAAGGATGAACATACTACCTGCAGCCAAAATGATTACAGATGTTATCATAAACACTGTCCAATCAATACTTGGATAGATAGCCTGCCCCATTGTCTGACTTCTAAGGTTATAGAGATATCCAGGAGCTTGGAATAAAAGAATAATGACAGTCAAATATCTTGTGTACTGATTCATTTTTCTTCTTCCACTCTCGCCTTCTCTCTGCATTTTCTGGAAATATGGAACAGCAATACCTAATAACTGCATAACGATGGAAGCAGAGATGTAAGGCATGATACCTAAAGCAAAGATAGATGCTTTTGAGAATGCGCCACCTGAGAACATATCTAAGAGTGACATCAAGCCACCTTCAGTTTGAGTTCTCAAACCTTGCAAAGCTTCAGCGTCAATACCAGGCAACACGATGAATGAGCCAAAACGGTATATTGCACAAAAAGCAATTGTAATTAAAAGTCGAGTACGCAAGTCCTCAATCTTCCAAATGTTGATGCAAGTCTTGGTAAACTTACTGTTTTTGAATTTTTCTACTATTCCCATATTGAAAATGTATTTATTCAATTATTATTCTTGGCTTTCGTTTGCACTCTGACCAATAACAGAAATCTCACCGCCTAATGCTTTGATTGCATCTGCTGCCTTCTGTGAGAATGCATGTGCCTCTACATTAAGTTTCAGTTTGAGTTCACCATTACCGAGAATCTTTACGAGATGTTTCTTGTTGATGAAACCAGCTTCTCTCAATTCAGCGATACCTATTGCAGTAAGGTTCTTGTCTTCAGCCAATTTTTGCAGAGTTGACAAATTAATTGCCTTGTACTCTACACGGTTGATATTCTGGAAACCGAACTTAGGAACACGACGCTGAAGAGGCATCTGACCACCTTCGAAACCAATCTTTTTCTTGTAACCAGAACGAGCTTTTGCTCCTTTATGTCCACGAGTTGAGGTACGTCCTTTACCAGAGCCTACACCTCTACCAACTCGCTTGCTATTATGAAGAGAGCCTTCTGCTGGTTTTAAGTTATGTAATTCCATTTGTATCGAATATTTAAAATGTTGACTAATCCACTACTTCTACAAGATGACATACCTTGTGAATCATACCGCGAACTGAAGGAGTATCTTCATGCTCAACTACTTGGTTCATTTTTCTCAGTCCAAGAGAGTCCAGAGTTCTTTTTTGGTCAATTGGTCTGTTTGCACGGCTCTTAACCTGCTTTATCTTAATTGTTGCCATGTTTGTTCCTCCTTATCCTTTAAATACTTTTTCGAGACTAATACCACGAGACTCTGCTACCATCTTAGGGTCACGCATACTTGAGAGAGCTGCAATTGTAGCCTTAACAAGATTGTGAGGATTTGAAGAACCCTTAGACTTTGCAAGTACGTCTGTAATACCTACACTTTCCAATACTGCACGCATTGCACCACCGGCAACAACTCCTGTACCTTCAGAAGCTGGCATGAGAAGAACTCTTGCACCGCCAAACTTAGCATAAGCTTCGTGAGGAACAGTACCTTTGAGTACTGGAACCTTTACCAAATTTTTCTTAGCTGCTTCTACGCCTTTTGCGATTGCAGCTGTAACTTCGCCTGCCTTACCAAGACCATATCCAATTACACCATTCTCGTTACCTACAACTACTATTGCGGCAAATGTAAAAGTTCTACCACCTTTAGTTACCTTGGTAACACGATTAATAGCAACTAAACGATCCTTTAGTTCGACGTCGTTTCCTATCTTTACTCTATTAACCATAATCTAATTAAAATTTAAGTCCTGCATTACGGGCAGCTTCAGCTACCGCTTTAACTCTACCATGATACAAGTAACCGTTACGGTCAAATACTACAGTTTCAATTCCTGCAGCCTTTGCCTGTGTTGCGATTAATTCGCCTACCTTTGTTGCTTGTTCACTCTTATTGCACTTTTCCAGTCCAAGTGATGATGCTGCTGCTAATGTCTTTGCCTCATCATCGTTTATTATCTGAACATATATCTGCTTGTTACTTCTAAATACAGACATACGAGGGCGTTCAGCTGTACCAGAAATCTTATTACGTACTCTATGTTTAATCTTAAGACGTCTTTCTAACTTTGTAATCATAATTCGTACATTTAAAATTATTTAGCACTTGCTGACTTACCTGACTTTCTTCTAACAACTTCGCCCTGGAAACGAATACCCTTACCCTTGTAAGGTTCAGGTTTACGCAATGAACGAATCTTAGCACATACTTGCCCAAGCAATTGCTTGTCACAAGATTCAAGCATAATGAGAGGATCTTGATTTCTTTCAGACTTAGTCTTCACTTTGATTTCCTTAGGAAGCACGAAGAGAATAGAGTGAGAATAACCAAGTTGCAATTCTATGATATTGCCATTGTTTGATACACGATAGCCTACACCGACGATTTGAAGAGTCTTTTTGTAACCTTCAGATACGCCGACTACCATATTATTTACTAGAGAGCGATATAAACCGTGGAATGCATGACGCTGTTTTGTATTGTCTTGCATTACTTCTTCGTTCTCTTCCATTGTGATTTGGCCATCTTCTATGCATACCTTTACTGCTGGGTTTACATATTGTGAGAGTTCTCCCTTAGGGCCTTTCACTGTTACAATGTCATCCTTATGAGTGATTGTCACTCCTGCAGGAATACTAATAGGTAATTTACCGATTCTAGACATTATAAATCCTCCTTATTAATATACATAACAAAGGACTTCACCACCTATCTTCAGTTCAGAAGCCTCTTTATCAGTCATTACACCTTTAGATGTAGATATAATTGCTATACCTAATCCGTTAATTACACTTGGCATGTCCTTGTAACCAGTGTACTTACGAAGTCCTGGTCTTGACACACGCTTCAAGCACTTGATAGCACTTGATTTCTGGTTATCGTACTTGAGCGCTACTTTGATAGTACCTTGAGGTCCATCTTCAAGGAACGCATAATTAAGCACATAACCTTTGTCGAAAAGGATTTTTGTAATCTCCTTTTTCAAATTTGAGGCTGGAATCTCGACGATTTTATGCTTCGCCTGGATTGCATTTCTCAGTCTCGTTAGATAATCTGCTATTGGATCTGTCATAATTGAATTAAATTAATCGGGACATCCCGACAATATTTAAAAAATTGAATGAATTAATTCTCGACTACCAGCTTGCTTTCTTTACTCCTGGAATGAGTCCTGCTGAAGCCATTTCGCGGAACTGAATACGTGAGATTCCGAACTGACGAAGATAACCTTTTGGACGTCCAGTAAGTTTGCAGCGATTGTGCAGACGGATTGGATTGGCATTCTTTGGAATAGCCTGAAGTTTACGAGCTGCCTCGTATGCCTCCATTGGCTCACCAGTATTTACCACCTTCTTCAGTTCAGCACGCTTTGCAGCGAACTTCTTGACAAGCTTTGCACGTTTTACTTCACGTGCTTTCATTGATTCTTTAGCCATACTCTAATTATTTATTAGCGTCTTTAAATGGTAAACCGAATGCCTTGAGGAGTGCATATCCCTCCTCATCAGTAGGTGCAGATGTTACGAATGTGATATTCATACCCATAATCTTATCAACTTGGTCAATATTGATTTCTGGGAAAATAATCTGCTCCTGAATACCAAGAGTATAATTACCACGACCATCAAACTTACATTCAATACCCTTGAAGTCACGGATACGAGGCAGTGCAACGCGAACGAGTTTCTCTAGGAACTCATACATTCTCTGTCTGCGTAATGTTACCATAACACCAATTGGCATCTTCTTACGAAGGTGGAAGTTTGAAATGTCTTTCTTTGACATTGTTGCTACTGGCTTCTGACCTGTAATCTGTGCGATTTCTGCCATAGAAATCTCAATTATCTTCTTGTCAGCAGTTGCTTGTCCAAGACCTTGGTTCACTACGATCTTCTTCAAAACAGGAATCTGCATAGGAGAAGAATAGTTGAACTGTTTCATAAGTGCTGGAGCTATTTGCTCTTTATACACATTTTTCAAATTTGCAGTTGTACTCATTTGATTTCCTCCCCTGATTTTTTAGCATAACGAACTAATTTGCCGTCTGCTCCTGCCTTTCTTCCAATGCGTGTAGCTTTGCCTGATTTTGGATCTACTACATTGAGATTGGAAATGTGAATAGGAGCTTCCTGCTTTACAATACCTCCTTGTGGGTGTGCAGCACTTGGTTTAGTGCTCTTAGAAACGATGTTTACACCCTCGACAACGGCACGATGCTTCTCGGCAATAACAGCGAGGACTTTTCCTTTCTGTCCTTTGTTGTCACCAGCATTTACGATTACCGTGTCACCTTTCTTAATATGTAATTTGCTCATTACTATGTTATCTTTAAGTTAAAGTACTTCAGTAGCCAAAGATACTACCTTCATATTAACAGCACGGAGTTCGCGAGCAACAGGACCGAAAATACGGCTTCCACGAAGTTCTCCTGTATTTGCCAAAAGAACACAAGCATTATCATCGAAACGGATGTATGAACCATCAGCGCGACGGACTTCTTTCTTTGTGCGAACTATCAAAGCTTTTGATACTGTTCCCTTCTTGATTTCGCTTGAAGGAATCACATTCTTAACTGTTACGACAATTGTATCACCAACTGTAGCATAGCGACGACGAGTACCACCAAGTACACGAATACATAATACTTCGCGTGCTCCGCTGTTGTCGGCAACTGTCAATCTAGATTCTACCTGTATCATAATTACTTAGCTCTTTCAACGATGTTAACTAATCTCCATCTTTTAGTTTTGCTCAATGGACGTGTTTCCATGATTAAAACAGTGTCACCGACATTGCAATCATTCTGTTCGTCGTGAGCATGGTATTTCTTCGTCTTGCTGACGAACTTACCATATATTGGGTGCTTCTCCTTGAATTTAGTAGCTACTACGATGGTTTTGTCCATCTTGTTGCTTACTACTACACCCATTCTTTGTTTTCTTAAATTTCTAGCTTCCATGTAGATGAAATTTTATTTGTTAAGTTCTCTCTGACGCAATTCACCTTTCATGCGGGCAATTGTACGACGAAGTTTCTTAATTTGTGAATTATCCTCTACAGGAGATACGTGATGGTTGAACTTCATATTTGTGTAGTTTGCAACCTCAGTGTCAAGACGTTCCTGCAATTCTGCAGTAGTCAGTTCTCTTATTTCTGTAATTTTCATAATCAAGCGTTTTCGTAATCGTAATCGCGTCTAACAATAAACTTAGTTGTAGTAGGAAGTTTCTGAGCTCCAAGGCGAAGTGCTTCCTTAGCAACATCATAAGGTACTCCCTCAACTTCAAATAGAATTGAACCAGGTTTAGCAGGGAATACATACTTGTATGGATCTCCCTTACCTTTACCCATTCGGACGTCAGCTGGCTTTTTAGTTACTGGTTTGTCTGGGAATATACGAATCCAAACCTGACCTTGACGTTGCATATAACGTGTGATGGCTACACGGGCAGACTCAATCTGCTGGGCAGATATCCAACGAGTCTGGAGGGCCTTGATTCCGAAGCTACCAAAAGCCAAGTCAGTTCCTCTGTGAGCTACACCTTTCAAACGACCACGGCCTTTTTGTGGTCTTCTGTATTTTTGTCTTTTAGGCTGTAACATAATTTTTCGAATTAACGGTTGTTAGACTTTTTGTTTTTGAATCTCCTACCGCCATTGTTGTTACCGCGGCCTGCTTCCTTAGTGTGTCCGAAATTAGGTGCCAAATCTTGCTTTCCAAATTTCTCTCCACGGCAAATCCATACCTTGATTCCAAGGAGACCTACCTTTGTGAGTGCTTCTGCCAAGTTGTAGTCGATATCTGCACGAAGGGTATGAAGTGGTGTTCTTCCTTCTTTATACATCTCTGAACGTGACATTTCTGCTCCGTTCAAACGACCTGATATCTGAACCTTGATTCCTTCTGCACCTGAGCGCATTGTATTTGCGATAGCAGTCTTGATAGCACGACGATAAGCTATCTTACCTTCAATCTGACGAGCAATGTTGTTTGATACGATTACTGCGTCAAGTTCTGGACGCTTAACTTCGTAAATGTTAATCTGGACTTCTTTGTCTGTCAACTTCTTCAACTCTTCCTTAAGTTTGTCAACTTCCTGACCGCCCTTACCAATGATGATTCCTGGACGTGCAGTACAAACTGTTACAGTCACGAGTTTTAAAGTACGTTCGATTACAATCTTTGAAATGCTAGCTTTTGCAAGACGGGCATTCAAATACTTACGAATCTTACTGTCCTCAAGAATATTGTCTCCAAAATTCTTGCCACCGAACCAATTTGAGTCCCAACCTCTTACGATGCCGAGACGGTTGCTTATTGGATTACATTTTTGTCCCATGATTAATCCTCCTTAGTTTTTGCGTCAACAAATACTGTAACGTGGTTAGAACGCTTGCGAATTCTATATCCTCTACCCTGTGGAGCTGGTCTCATACGCTTGAGAGTCACACCTTCGTCAACAAATATCTTACTGATATACAATTCACCGTTTTCTGCCTTACGATCGTTTTTCTGCTCCCAGTTTGCAATCGCTGAGCGAACCAGCTTTTCAAGATCTTTTGAAGCATCCTTTGAACAGAACTTGAGAGTAGCTAATGCCTTAGTTACTTCCATGCCTCTAACTAGATCTACAACATAGCGCATCTTGCGTGGAGAAGAAGGGACATTGTTAAGACTAGCAAAGTATGTAGTCTTCTTGGCCTCTTTCATTTCATTGGCCATCTTTCTTTTTCTTGATCCCATTATCTATTCTTTTTTATTTCTTTCTATTACCTGCGTGTCCACGGAATGTACGTGTCTGACTAAACTCACCGAGTTTGTGACCTACCATGTTCTCTGTTACATACACAGGAATAAATTTATTACCATTATGAACTGCAATAGTATGTCCCACGAAATCTGGGGAAATCATTGAAGCTCTAGCCCAAGATTTGATAACGCTCTTTTTTCCGCTCTCGTTCATTTGAAGAACTTTCTTTTCGAGCTTTACGTTAATATACGGACCTTTTTTAAGTGATCTACTCATAACTCAATGGATTAAATTACTTTTTACGTCTTTCAATGATTAACTTGTTTGAAGCCTTCTTTGGTGTACGAGTCTTGAGACCCTTTGCGTACAAGCCATTACGTGAACGTGGATGTCCACCTGACTGACGACCTTCACCACCACCCATTGGGTGATCTACTGGATTCATAACAACACCACGGTTATGAGGACGACGTCCTAACCAACGAGAGCGACCTGCCTTACCTGAGGATTCAAGGGCATGGTCAGAATTACTAACGCTACCGATTGTAGCACGGCAAATTGAGAGTACCTTGCGGATTTCTCCTGAAGGCAATTTGATTACACAGTAACGGCCCTCACGTGATGTGAGCTGTGCAAAATTACCAGCACTTCTTACCATCTTTGCGCCTTGTCCAGGACGTAGTTCGATATTGTGGATTACAGTACCGACTGGGATGTTCTGGAGAGGAAGAGTGTTGCCAAGGTCAGGAGTTGCTGTGTCACCAGACATCAGTGTGGCTCCTACTTGCAAACCGTTAGGGGCAACGATGTAGCGCTTTTCACCATCTGCATAGAAGAGCAGTGCAATACGAGCTGAACGATTTGGATCATACTCGATTGTCTTCACTACTGCAGGGATTCCATCTTTGTTTCTCTTGAAATCTACGATACGGATGAGTTTCTTGTGGCCACCACCTCTGTATCTAACGGTGATACGTCCGTAGTTGTTACGGCCACCTGTGCTCGTCTTACCGAATACAAGAGACTTCTCTGGTACCGATGTAGTAACATCATCAAAAGTACCAATAGCTTTGTGTCTTTGACCAGGAGTAATTGGTCTGAATTTACGAATACCCATTTTGTTTAAATGTTACTAAAGAAATCTATAGTTTCACCTTCTTTCAAAGTTACAACTGCCTTCTTGAATGCATTTGTTCTGCCTTTGATAACACCTGATTTTGTATAGCGCTGCTTGCTCTTGCCTGCATAGCGCATAGTGTTGACTGAAACTACATTTACGTTATATTTTTCTTCTATCTCTTTCTTGAGTTCTATCTTGTTGGCTTTTGGATTTACAATGAAGCCAAACTTGTTGTTTTCTTTATCTGAGAGTGTTGTCATCTTCTCAGTTACCAACGGTTTAATTATGTATGACATATTGTACCTCCTTTAATTATTTGTTAAATCTTTCGTCAACAAGCTTAAGTGCATTTTCTGTAAGAACGAGAACATTTGCGTTCATAACTCCGTACGTATTGATTGCATTTGCTGCTATCACATTTGCGTTCTGGATGTTACGTGCTGAAAGATAGATATTCTTATTGTTCTCTGGCAATACGAGGAGCAATTTCTTGCCTTCTATATTGAGAGCCTTCTGCATCTCGATGAATGCTTTTGTCTTTGGAGCTTCCAACTGGAAGTCTTCTACTACTATCAATGCACTGCCTTGTGCCTTGTATGTAAGGGCACTCTTGCATGCTAAGTCCTTAACTCTCTTGTTAAGCTTGAACCAATAGTCACGAGGACGAGGACCGAAAACTCTACCACCACCTCTTAATACTGGAGACTTAATGTCACCACGACGTGCGCCACCACCGCCTTTCTGACGGATGAGTTTGCGGGTAGAACCTGCGATTTCACTTCTTTCCTTTGACTTATGAGTACCTTGACGCTGAGCTGCGAGATACTGTCTTACTGCAAGATATACAACATGGTCGTTAGGTTCAATTCCGAAGATAGCGTCATTCAATTCAACCTTCTTACCAGTCTCTTGACCTTTAATGTTTAAAACTGAAATTTCCATTACTTCTTAACTGTTATTATTGAACCTTTACTTCCTGGAACTGATCCCTTCACGAGGAGGAGATTATGTTCTGGTATAATTTTAATCACTTGCAGGTTGTGTGTTGTTACCTGTACATTACCCATTTGGCCACCCATTCTCAGGTTTTTAAATACGCGAGATGGTGTTGCACAAGCACCAATTGAACCTGGTTTACGAGCGCGGTCGTCCTGACCGTGTGTTGTCTGACCGACTCCGCCGAAACCATGGCGCTTCATTACACCTTGGAATCCTTTTCCTTTTGAGGTTCCTGTAACGTCAACAAAGGAAGCATCATTAAAAAGCTCCACTGTGATTACGTCACCAAGGTTGTGTTCCTCTTCATAAGTGAACTCGGCCAAGTGTCTCTTTGGTGTTGTTCCTGCCTTTGCAAAATGTCCTTTCATTGGCTTTGTAGTGTTCTTTTCCTTTGCTTCTTGGAAACCTACCTGAACAGCTGCATAACCATCCTTTTCGACAGTTTTGATTTGAGTTACAACACAAGGACCTACTTCGATAACAGTGCATGGCAGATTCTTACCATCGGCACTGAAAACGGATGTCATTCCGATTTTTTTTCCTAATAATCCTGGCATTTCAAACTTGTTTTTAATTATTTATTTAATCTCTTGACTTCAGACTACCACGACATTGACGTTGTCGTTGTCGTTTAATTAGTCATCGTCGTTTTTACTATACCTTAATCTCTACTTCTACTCCGCTTGGCAATTCAAGTTTCATGAGTGAGTCTATTGTCTTTGGTGTGGCATTGTAGATGTCAATCAATCTTTTGAATGTACTCAACTCAAACTGTTCACGAGACTTCTTGTTTACGAAAGTACTTCTGTTTACAGTAAAGATACGTTTGTGTGTTGGCAACGGAATAGGACCACTTACGATAGCCTCTGTTACCTTAACTGTCTTAACGATTTTCTCGGCAGATTTATCTACCAAGTTGTGGTCGTAAGATTTCAGTTTGATTCTAATTTTCTGACTCATGTCTTTTTTTGTTTTTAAATTGTTATTAAATACCTCTGCCTAAGAGTCATTCGCTAGGCATCGATTATACTAAATCTACTCTTCCACCGACTTCTTGAAGCACGTCCCTTGCTATATTGCTTGTTACGGGTGCGTGATGATCATACGTCATGGTGGAGGTTGCTCTTCCGGAAGTAATTGTACGTAATGCTGTTACATATCCAAACATCTCGCCTAGTGGAACCATTGCTTTTACTACTCTTGCACCTGAACGGCTTGTGTCCATTCCTTCCACTTGTCCTCTTCTCTTGTTTAGGTCACTAATCACGTCTCCCATATTTTCTTCAGGGGTTACTACTTCTAGTTTCATGATTGGTTCCATCAAGACTGGCTTTGCCTGAGAACATGCGTGTTTGTAGGCTTGGAGTGCACAGATTTCAAACGACAACTGGTCTGAATCTACTGGATGGAATGAACCATCTATCAGTCTCACCTTCATGCTGTCCATTGGGAATCCGCCCAACACTCCGTTTTGCATTGCACTTGTGAAGCCTTTCTGTACGGATGGGATAAATTCTTTTGGAACATTTCCGCCTTTTACTTCGTCAACGAACTGTAGTCCGTTTTCTTTAAAGTCTTCATCTTTTGGTCCAACTTCTACAATGATGTCAGCAAACTTACCTCGTCCACCCGACTGCTTTTTATACACTTCTCTAAGGTTCACAGTGCGAGTGATTGCTTCCTTATAATTTACTTGTGGCTTTCCTTGGTTACACTCTACCTTGAATTCGCGTTTCAGACGATCTATGATAATGTCTAGGTGGAGTTCGCCCATTCCTGAGATGACAGTCTGCCCACTCTGCTCGTCTGTGCGTACTGTGAAGGTTGGATCCTCCTCAGCCAACTTGGCAAGTCCTACGGACAGTTTGTCTAAGTCTTTCTGTGTCTTTGGTTCCACTGCTATTCCTATTACCGGATCAGGGAAGTCCATTGACTCTAGTATGATTGGAGCTTCTTCGTCACAGAGAGTATCTCCTGTGTGTATATCTTTCAGACCTACTACGGCTCCGATATCACCAGCACAGATTTCTTCTACAGGGTTCTGGTGGTTTGAGTGCATCTGGAACAATCTAGAGATTCTCTCTTTCTTGCCCGAGCGGCTGTTATATACATAAGAGCCTGCCACAACTTTTCCTGAGTAAACACGGATGAATGTAAGACGTCCCACGTATGGGTCTGTTGCAATCTTGAATGCTAAGGCAGCAGTCTTGTCACTCTCATCCGGCTGTCGTTCTACTTCCTCTTTTGTCACAGGGTTTGTACCTGTTACGTTTGGTGTATCAAGCGGTGATGGAAGGAATGCACAGATATAGTCAAGCAATGTCTGCACACCTTTGTTTTTGAATGAAGAACCACAAAACATTGGAGTCACCTCCATTGCTACGGTACCTTTTCTCAATGCGGATATGATTTCTTCATCTGTTACTGATGATGGATCTTCAAAGTATTTTTCCATCAGGGCATCATCAAAATTGGCTGCGGTCTCGAGCATCTTGTCTCGCCACTCGTTTGCCTCTTCTACTAGTTCTGCTGGTATTTCTTCTTCCGCATATTCGGTTCCCATCGTTTCATCGTTCCATATTATTGCCTTCATCTTGATGAGGTCAACAACTCCTTTGAAGTGTTCTTCAGCGCCTACTGGTATTACTACCGGACATGGGTTTGCACCGAGCATTTCACGCATCTGGCGCACTACTTCATAGAAGTTGGCTCCGGAACGGTCCATCTTGTTTACGTATCCTATTCGAGGAACGTTGTATTTATCTGCTTGACGCCATACGGTTTCGCTTTGTGGCTGGACACCTCCAACTGCACAATATGTTGCTACCGCACCATCTAACACTCTAAGTGAGCGTTCTACTTCTGCTGTGAAATCTACGTGTCCCGGGGTGTCAATTAGGTTTATCTTGTATTTATTTCCATTCCATCCCCAGAATGTGGTAGTGGCAGCTGATGTGATTGTTATTCCGCGCTCTTGCTCTTGAGCCATCCAATCCATTGTAGCTGCACCGTCGTGTACCTCACCTATCTTGTGAGTCAGACCTGTGAAGTACAGGATTCGTTCGGATGTGGTAGTCTTGCCCGCATCTATATGGGCCATGATACCAATGTTTCGCGTCAAGTGCAAATCTCTCTTTGCCATTTTCCTATCTTAACAATCTTTATTTTATTACCTTATTATATATATACGCGCGCACGCATTAGAATCTGAAGTGTGCAAATGCCTTGTTTGCCTCGGCCATTCTATGCATATCTTCTTTTCTCTTGAATGCGCCACCTTGTTGATTGTAAGCATCCATTATCTCTGCAGCTAGTTTGTCTGCCATATTCTTGCCTGAACGCTTACGTGAGAAGGTAATCATATTCTTCATTGAAATAGCTTCCTTACGCTCTGGACGAATTTCTGTTGGCACCTGGAATGTTGCACCACCAATTCGGCGTGACTTTACCTCTACTTGTGGAGTGATGTTGTCAAGGGCTTTCTTCCATATTTCAAGAGGTGCTTCTTCTACGTCCTTCAACTTGTTCTGTACTACTGTTAATGCGTTGTAGAAGATTGAGTATGCTACACTCTTCTTTCCGTCGTACATAAGGTTATTCACAAACTTTGTAACCTTTACGTCACCATAAACAGGATCTGGGAGGATCACATGTTTCTTTGGTTTTGCTTTTCTCATTTTTTTTAAATTGTTTTGGTTGTTAATTGATTAATTTTACTTCAACCCCTCTTGGGATTTACTCAACCGGTTTGGTTCTTTGGTTGATGCCAGATTCTCATCCTTTTTTCATCAACCGCAGACCTTCACCTTTTTTTCACTTCTTTGCTTTTGGACGTTTAGCACCGTACTTTGAACGACGTTGTGTGCGACTTTCTACACCTGCAGTATCTAATGCACCGCGAATGATGTGATAACGTACACCTGGGAGGTCTTTAACACGACCACCACGAACAAGCACGATTGAGTGCTCCTGCAAATTGTGACCTTCGCCTGGAATGTAAGAGTTTACCTCTTTCTTGTTTGTCAAGCGAACACGAGCGACTTTTCTCATCGCTGAGTTAGGCTTCTTTGGAGTCGTTGTATAAACACGAACACATACACCACGACGCTGTGGACAACTGTCCAAAGCTGGCGATTTGCTCTTGTCTATCAAGACTCTTCTGCCTTTTCTTACTAATTGTTGAATTG
>JAGHSE010000433.1 GCA_018066015.1 Candidatus Colivivens equi | reverse complement strand
TTACTGTAGCATATAAACTATATGTAACGGACGAAAAGGAAGATATCAAAGAAGATTTAGTAGAAGAGTGTAATGAAGAACATCCATTTCTGTTTATCAGTAATATGGGATGTGTGTTGCCAAAGTTTGAAAAAGAATTAGAGTCATTGCAAAGTGGTGATAAGTTTGATTTTGTAATACCTTGCAACGAAGCTTATGGAGAATTTGAAGAGCAATTAATGTTTGATGTTCCTAAAAAGACTTTTGAAATAGATGGGCACTTTGATGCTGAACATATATTTGAGGGCAATGTTATTCCTTTGCAGAATGCAGAAGGGCAACAATTTAATGGAACTGTAATAGAGATAAAGAAAGATGCAGTTACTATAGACCTCAATCATCCACGCGCAGGACAAGATTTACATTTTGTAGGAACAGTGGTTACTAAACGACTTGCTACTAACGATGAAGTAACTGGTATGGCGGAGATGATGAATGGCGATGGTTGTGATTGTGGTTGTTGTGGACATGATTGTGATGATGGTTGTCATCATGACCATGATTGCTCTGATGCGCATGAACATCATTGTGGATGTGGACATTGTCATTGAGATATGAATACTTTTGGTAACATATTTAGATTGACTACGTTTGGTGAAAGTCATGGACCTGCCATAGGTGGAATTATTGATGGCATGCCTGCTGGTGTGGACATCGATTTCGATTTGTTGCATGCAGATTTGGAAAAACGACGTCCTGGCAAAGACACTATATGTTCTGCTCGTAATGAGGCTGATAATGTTGAAATATTGTCAGGTGTTTTTGAAAACAAATCATTAGGTACTCCAATAGGGTTTATCATTCGTAATAATGATATGCGCCATCAAGATTACGATGCTATTAAGAATGCATACCGACCGTCACATGCCGACTTTACATATCAGGAAAAATATGGTATCAGAGATTATCGAGGCGGAGGCCGTGCTTCAGCTAGAGAAACAGCCTGCCGTGTAGTAGGAGGAGCTTTTGCAAAAATGATACTAAAATCATTGAATATAGTTATCAAAGCAGAAATTGAAAACTATGATGAATGGCGCAAATCAGTCAGCGAAGCTCAACAAGATGGTGATACATTTGGTGGAATTGTGAAGTGTAATATCAGTGGTTGTCCTATTGGATTAGGTGAACCCGTGTTCAATAAACTCCATGCGGCTCTCGGAGCTGCTATGCTGTCAATTAATGCTGTCAAGGCATTTGAATATGGCGAAGGATTCAGGGCTGCTTCAATGAGGGGATCAGAACATAATGATTATTTTATTGAAGAAAATGAAAAGTTAAAACTAGCAACAAACCATAGTGGAGGCATTTTAGGCGGAATAAGTAATGGCAAGGATATTTATTTTCGTGTAGCTTTCAAACCTATAGCAACATTGCCAAAAGAATTTTCTGGACGTCATGATTCAAGTCCTGTCGCTCGTGCCGTTCCAATTGTTGAAGCGATGGCATCAATGGTCATAGCTGATTATTACTTATTGAATAGAAATTCAAAAATATAAAAAATATGTCCGTAAATAGAGTTACATTAGTTGGTTATGTAGGTCAGGAACCAATAGTAAGGTGGTTAGATACTGGTATGTGCGTGGCTTCTGTGCGTTTAGGAACTACAGAAAGAGGATATACATTAGCTAATGGTACCCAAGTTCCAGAAAGAACAGAATGGCATAATGTGATTTTTTGGAATAAACAAGCAGAACTGGTTGAAGCACATGTAAAGAAAGGCGACAAATTATTTGTCGAAGGAAAAATTCAATCAAGGTCATATGATGACAAGAAAGGTACAAATCATTATGTCGTAGAAATAATGGCACAGACAGTAGAATTCCTTTCAGGTAAAACTAACGATAGCGATAATTTATAATCCATTTTTGTGAGATTTGATTTAAGCAGTAGAATGAATAAGCCAATTATTATAGCTGGACCTTGTGTCATAGAAAGTCTTGACGTACTTGAAGAGGTTGCTGAAGAGTTAGTACGTTTAAATAAAAAATATGATATAGATGTCATTTTTAAAGCCTCGTTTGATAAAGCTAATCGAACCTCAATAAGGTCATATCGAGGACCTGGCTTAGAAGATGGTTTAGTTATGTTAGCTCATATAAAAAATAAATATGGGCTTCGTTTGCTTACTGATATTCACGAGACATATCAGGCTGAACCAGTAGGCAAAGTGGTAGATGTCATACAGATTCCTGCCTTTTTATGTAGGCAGACCGATTTGCTAATTGCTGCAGCAAAGACAGGTAAAATAATTAACATAAAAAAAGCACAATTTCTTAGTGGAGATGATATGCAGTACCCCGTTGATAAGGTGTTGCAATCTAATGATAACGCAATTACAAAAGTATGGTTAACTGAAAGGGGAAATATGTATGGCTACAATAATTTAGTAGTTGATTTCCGTAATATTCAGCTTATGCAAAAATACACTGAGACTGTCATTATGGATTGTACTCACAGTGTACAACGTCCAGGAGCAGCGGGTGGCAAAACTGGAGGAAATCGTGAGTTTGTTCCAGCTATGGCATATGCAGCAAAAGCATTTGGTGCAAATGGATTTTTCTTTGAGGTGCATCCTCGTCCTGATGAGGCCCTTAGTGATGCTCCAAATACACTTGAGTTAGCAAAACTCGATATGATTATTAAAAAACTTATTGAGGATTAATTACACATTGATTATAATTTGTGATAGATGAATATAAAAGAAATAGTAACACAGTGCCTACAAGATGAGGCTAAGGCAATATTAGGATTGATACCACAGATGAATGGCACTTTTGATGAGGCTGTAAATGTTTTATATAACTGCAAAGGACATGTCATTGTGTCAGGAGTTGGTAAATCAGGTCATGTGGGTGCAAAAATTGCTGCAACATTGTCAAGCACTGGAACTCCTGCTTTTTATATAAATCCTTTGGATGCCTTACATGGTGATTTAGGCATGATTACCAAGGATGATGTAGCCTTGTTGATATCAAATTCTGGCAATTCAGACGATTTGCTAAAGATTGTTTCTTTTCTTGAAGATGATAAAATCCCAATTGTTGTAATGACTGGCAATAAGGATTCTTTGCTAGCCCGGCACTCGGATTATTGTATTACAGTCAATGTAGATCGCGAAGCTTGCCCATTAAATTTGGCACCTACCTCTTCTACTACAGCAACATTGGCAATGGGAGATGCTATCGCATGTGCTTTAATGGAACTGAGAAAATTCCGTTCAAAAGACTTCGCAAAATTTCATCCTGCAGGTTCATTAGGCAAAAAGCTGGTTACTGCAGTCAAGGATGTTATGTACACAGATAATCTGCCTATTATTCCACCTGATATGTTACTGTCTGATGCTATTATTCAGATTAGTAAAGGACAGATAGGTACTGGAGTTGTAATGAATGGTGATACCATCATGGGTATTGTAACTGATGGTGATATTCGACGTGCAGTGGAAGGTGCCAAGGAGAACTTTTTCAATGTTACTGTGTCTGAAGTGATGACCACAAAGCCCAAACTAGTTAGTCCTAATGCCAAATTAACTGAAATTCAAGAAATTTTCAGAAAATATATGATTCATACATTGCTTG
>JAGHSE010000015.1 GCA_018066015.1 Candidatus Colivivens equi | reverse complement strand
TCGTTTGCTTCTTAACGCTTTAGTGATTGCTGTGTCGATTGACGCAACTGATTTAAAGTGATAGTAATATAAATCAGTATATGGCGTATTAAGCCTGTCTATACGACCTGCGGACTGCAGCATGATTCTATATGAATAGTTCTGACTATAGAATATCATTGTGTCAGTAGTTATACAGTTCCATGCTTCTGCGCCTGCTGTGTATTGAACAAGATATGCCCATTGGTTTCCGACTGGAACCTCCTGGTGTTTTTGTCCATTCCATTCTGCATACTTCCAACCATAAATATCAAGCTCTGCTCTAATAGCTTCAAGCTCATAGTTGTAATTGTAAAATATTATTGCTTTCTTTTTTTCTTTTAGTATTGCCATCATTTGATGCAATCTATCAGGATCAGAATTTACAACTTTTCTTAACATCTGACAATAGTCTGATGCATTTTGCAGTGGTTTAGATTCATAAGGATTCCATCGATCAACCATAACAGTTTGGTAGATTACTCTGTCATACTCGCAAAGAATTGTTTCATGATGTGATTTTGTTTTTCGTTTAAATTCCATGTTTACCAAAATATCATCCCGGTATTTTTGTAGCTTTTTAGTGTTAACGTATCTGTCAACTTTATAGAACGTATGTACACGTTTGTAAATCACATGCTCAGATATAAATTCTGTTTTGTTTTTGTAGAATCCATTAGCTATAAATACTGATATGTAGTCACTCCATGTATCTCCAGGAGTAGCTGACAATAGAATCCATTCATTAGATTTAGAAATCTTTATGAAACTCTTCGACCATGCGCCGTAGCCTATAACTCTTTGTTCGTCAAATATAAAGAACGCATCTTTGACGTCTTTATACTTTCCAATATTATTCCAAGAGTCTACCACAACTTTGTTAGAATATAATGTTTGTGAATGCGGAGATAGGACGAATGGTAGCATATCGCCAGCCCATTCATCGCTATCTCTTTTTCTTGCTGTTGTAATAATATATAGGTCTTTTGGATTCTTCATCGGTGAATCTATTCCGTTGATTTGTTGAAGCTTTCCGCCATTACGAATATAATAGTATGCCAACGAAGTTCTGCTTTTTCCTGAGCCAACTCCGCCAACTAGAATGTTACCATTTTTAAGTCGCTTAACAGCATCCACCTGATAAGAATATAAAAGATTACCCATATTAGAACGGCAGTTCCTCCTCTTCAACTGGACTTTTGTCAGTCATAAAGTCTGCATACTTCTTATCAAACTGACTCTGCGCAATTGTGATGTAAGCCTCTTTGAGATAAGCTTTGACACCTTTTTTACCATTTACATCGTATGTATAAGGTCTAATTACAAGATCAGCATTTTCTATTTCTGCATCATCAAGCTGGAAAATATCTTCTTCATCGAGTATGGTTCCTTTAGAGCCAGCTATAAGAACTATCTTAGGTGGATAGTTGTTAAAGCTAACTGCGACAGGAATAGAGAACATTGGATCATCATCAGGATCACGTGGTGGACGCTGCTTAATGTTCCAACCTTCTGACGAAAGAGCATCTGCTGTGTCTTTGTCAATAATTACTGAAAAGTTTCTTCTACCTGCTGGATTAAATTTTCCTTCTTTGCCTGCAAAATTTCTAAAGATGATTCTTGCATTTTCGATAACTAAATTCTGTGCCATATTTTTATCCTCCAAAATATAAATGTTTGTAATAA
>JAGHSE010000017.1 GCA_018066015.1 Candidatus Colivivens equi | reverse complement strand
AATTAGTAAATCTTTATAAGGAATAGGAGCATCGAGAGTGGCGTATGCCGATACATACTGCTTAACATTCTCTATCATCTAAACCACTCACTCTCACAGCCATTGCGACAGCCACACCTTGATAATTTGTGTTGTTGCCAATACCATAGACTGCCCCGCAGGAACGACTTAATTGACGGTTGTATTGCAATAGTCCAACACCTTGTACATCTACTCCATTCAGAGATTGCACAAGAAGTGCTTCCATAACATCTAATCTACTACAAGGTATTCCATTATATTCAACGATGGTTGTCTTAGCACCTGTCAGTATATCGAAAGCATATACACAAATAGCTTTAATATTATCTTCGGGGGTAGTTGTAGTTTTATACAATTTTAAGATAGAACGCTCTTCTACCTGCTCGTTCTCAATCAGTCGTGTTAAAAATACACTGTAATCGTTTTGGTCTGCGTTATTCTTACAAACCAAGGCAAGTTTTTCTGAAAGAGTAAGATTGGGTTTACTAAGAGCATCCTCTTCGTTATATTTTAACAACTTCCAAAAATCTTCCGCTTTTTCATCCTGTGCTAAATGCGATATAATATTATAAGGGATATATGGCATTGTTGTTAATTGATTAAACATATATTCGCCTCCCTTTTTAATATAATGCTTTCAGCTTCACACATAATGTCTCGGAGACATCTCGCATGGTGAATGTAATATTCATCAACGATTTAGATTGATGTAAATTAGTCAATGTAAAATCGTTGCCTTGTTGCGTTAACTGATAATTCTGACTATCAACTCCGTCAACTACGCACACAGGTACATCGTCTTGTTTTATGCCATCAACATACAAATATACGGAGAAGTTTATCTTTTCGTATTTATTCAGCTCCGCAAATGTAGGAGTGACAACAATCGTTTTCTGCTCTTCAACGGCATCTACTATATTAATGTTTATGGTTTTGCTAAAAGAACCGAAATGAGCGGTAATTTGAGCCACATCACCCATATTGCCAACAATGGTATATTCACCGCTGTCATTAATTTTGACATTTTTATTGCCCGTCCATGTGACGGTTTTATCTGTCGGTTCTCCGTTAAGCCTAACATTAGCGGATGCAATAGCTGTAAACCCTTTAACCTGCTGTGTTGGTATTTGTGCGATATTTAGCTCATATTGATACTCTTTTATGTCTGCAATGTTGTTATCAATGTCATCTGTAGGCTTCTCTATATCGAAGTCTAAGTCAATGAAATACAATGTAACATCTGCATTTAATGTGGGTGACTGCATATAGTTGTTATATGCGACAAAACGATAAGGAATACCATTAATAACAAATCTTTGATTTCTCTTAAGTTTGCGGGTATTCTCATTTCCTTGTATCACCAGAGTGACAGAAGAGTTTGCAACATTAATATCTTTGTCAACACGGGGGTTTGTTGCCGAAATGTCATATTCCAAAACGCAAGGATATTCGTGAATTATGCCCGTATCCACATCAAGCCACTTAATTGTATTATTGCAACGCCTCATAAGCGACACCGCATGAGTTGAAAAGTTATTGGTTGTATCATACACAATCCAATAATTATCATCCCATATATAATACTGTCCACGGCTATTATTGTGCGGATTTACTTTAAACAACAATTCTCTAAAATCATTTGCATCTTTAATAATATTATTTGTGAAGGTGGTTACAGTTTGCACCCATGCCTCTATATTATGAAAGGTGAATGTGCCAACGGAGTGCTCCTCTTCTATGTTTTGTAACAGAGTTGTATTATCCCATTGAGCCGCTACGCTGGCATTGGTCATCGCACGATAAGTATCGTTAGGAGACTTAGAGACCGTATCAATATAATTATTCCAATATCTCATTCGGTGTACCTCTCAATATCTCCAACAAGACCCAAAATCGCACTTCGTAAATCTTTGTGTGTTATAACTGTACTTAAAGCCCTAATGCCACTCAAGGTTTCAATTACTTTATCCTTAAGTTCGGCGTTCATATCTATGCCCGCAAATCTAATCAGGGTGTTTGAAATACATGCATCAAGGTAATCCGAATTAATATTGTCAACATCGGCATCGTCTACCGCTTCTTTTACATATAAAATATTTAAAAGTGCTTTACGCTGTTCATTTTTGGTCATATAGCACCTCAATATTTGAAATATGCAAATTGATAATCGGTGATAGACTGATTGACCTTTTCTCTAAGACGGTCTAAATATTCGGATTTCTCTTTGAGGTTAGATGCCTCTGAGTTCATTTTGAAGTCTCTGCCTTGAAGATGTAAATTGATTTGAGTAATATCGTTAATTTCCTTTTCGAGCCACTTAATAACCATAAATTTTGCAAGAATACTCTTTTCTTGATAGGTTAGGTCGCTCACAAAAGATGACGAGTCGATACTATACTCAAGACTTTGATGACATCCAGTAAATTCGGGAATTGCGTTAATAAGAAACCCTTGTAGGTACACATAAAAGGCTTCTTCGTCAACCCGATAAAGATTTTCGAGTTTATAATCACGAATGACAACAAGGGCTAAGTCATATATCTCGGAGAATTGTGTTGCCATATAAAAAATCTCCTTATCGTTTATCGGTTTCCAGCGGGGTAATATTTACCAAATCCCTACCGCAGAGCTTACCAAGCTCAACCAGAACATTGTTGTCTACAAACTGCTCGTGCTCACGCTTATCAACAATCATATCAATAATAATGCTCTTCTGCACATCAGAAACATTATTGTAAGTATCTACAACAATAGATGCGTCCTTGTCAAGCAGTGTTTTGAGTTGTTTGTCTGTCAGCATTGTGCGATAAGCATCGGTCAAATCATTATCGGCAACAAACTGTGCATCAGCAATGTACACCATGCCATTAGAGATGGTCTGGGGCATATTGCTCAGAATAACCATTGCCTCACGCTCAGTAAACTGTCTTTTACCAAACTGCTTATCAATGGTGTAAATATGTGTGCCTTTAAGTACGAGCTGACCGCTTGTAAGATTAATAAATGTAATACTTCTATCCTTCTTGCCCTCAACAACTGTCGGTTGAGTTCCAAGTCGGCTCTGCATTTCTTCAATCATTTTCTGCATTTCAGCCATTTGCTGTCGCAGTTGTTCGTTTTCCTGTTCTGCTTTAGTAGGCTTCTTAGTTTTTTCCTCAGCCATATTTATTTTTCTCCTTTTTTATTCCTTTTTTACCAAAATAAGAGTGAAGCATATCGCTTCACTCTTATTATTTAATGAGTTTATTACTCGCTGATAGTGTAGGTTGCACCCCAAGCGGCAGAAACCCAAGCAAAGTTCCACAGCTTACGCATGGTGAAGTTCTTGGTAATATCAGCATTGTCAAAGTAATCGTTGGTATTGGTGAGTTCCATAGACATAACACCCTTAACCAGCTTGTCGCCCATAGGACTAATGACATAAAGAACATTATCCTTGAGTGCCAGACCGTCATCGGGAGTCATACCTGCGGCATACTGAGGCAGTTCAACCAGAGTGTAGCCGTAGAAGTCCTTCATTACATGAACAACGCCAGAAGCGGCATCAAAGTTGCCACGATAACCGAGGGAGCTTTCGGGAACAATGTTGGACAGAGCAACAGCAGTACCAAGCACGATGGGCTTCATACCGTAGTTGTATGCCTGTACACGCTGGCACAGCTCGATAAGCTTCTTGGAGTTGAAAGCACCAGTAACCTGAAGAGAGGTGGGGTAAGATGCGGAGGTAACACCAGCCTGAAGGGTCAGTGCGGCGTCCTTGCCAACCTCGGTCTCAACGGAAAGCATAACTCTACGCATAAAGTCTGCAATATTGTCAAGACCTGCGAGAACACGATAGAAGTCCTCGAAGATAGTGAGGATGTGCTCTTCGGGGTTCAGAACTACATCCTGTGCGTAATCCTTCTGACGGAAGGAAGTGCGTTCACCGCGACCACAGTAATGTTCACATAAAGACGCAACTCTTTATGCAGTCTTATCACGCACAATAATAGACCTCTTACACTTTCATGTAAGCTCAGATTATTTCTTCATCTT
>JAGHSE010000244.1 GCA_018066015.1 Candidatus Colivivens equi | reverse complement strand
ATTTGATAGACTACTATATACAAAAAGCGCAGGGACTATGTCCATACTCATCTTGTAACAGGTATCGCCAAACACCATTTCGGAAATGAATATTAACAACTACCCCACGCCTAATATGCTCGAGCATCAGGCGTGGAGCCGTATGCATACGAAAACATACACGTAGGCGTTGCCTTGACATTCATCCTTCCGATTTGTAATTGGCGAATTTTGTTACAAAGGATAAAGCTAGGAACGCTCTCTAAATCTCATGGCTGTCAAAAGGTCCAAAAGACTTGCAAATATAAGCATTTATTTGAACTTTTTCAAAAAAAATAAAAATTTTATAACAAATTGTCGTAATTTCAATTTACGTTTTACTGTTCGCTATACATTAAATCATAAAAAAGGCCGATGCTGTATTGTGTGGAGTCTGCCCAAATTGTTACCATTGTTTTCATCACAAAAAAAGATAACCTATACAAATGGTACTTGAACATTGAACGGCCTTGAACTGCTTGCCCCGCAAGCGTTGCTCTCTGCGTGAAATTAAAAGAAGGTTCAACAGCACTTCGTGCCAGTTCGAGGAGTTGTAGTTGACGTTGTAAATTCTATTTTATAAAACCTCTTCTAAATAGCGCTTTGAGTTCTGTTCAAAAGAGAATGACAAAGACAACTCCTTGAACTTTTCTTTGGCACTAGGTGACGTTAAACCGAACAACGATTGTAACGATTGTAAAAAATGGCTTATTATTAAAAAAAATTGGTTTCATAATTCGTAATTCGTAATTATTTCATATCTTTGCGAGTTGGAAAATATTATGAACGACAAAGAGCTATACAAGATTGATGTAGAAGAAATCATCAGGTCAAAGGTGGGAAGTAATTTTAAATACATTCCTAGCTTTGTCGTTACGTGGTTACGGAAATTATTGCACGAGGATGACAATAATTACCTCATTACGGTTCTGGCAAAGGATAAGGTGGGCAAAGAATGGTTGGACGAATGCCTGAGTTTTCTGAAAATGGAAAACGAGGTGAGGGGTTTGGATGCCCTGCCTGATAATTCCGAAGGTAAATATTATACTTTTGTCAGTAATCACCCTATGGGTGGAATTGACGGAGTAGCTCTAGGTTCTATCCTCTGTCATAAATATGATAGCAGAATCAAATATCTGGTAAATGATGTTCTGATGAACCTTCATGGTTTGGCTCCGCTGTGTGTGCCGATAAACAAGACAGGAAGCCAGAGTCGTGATTTTCCGAAAATGGTTGATGCCGCTTTCGGCAGTGATAACAACATCCTAATGTTTCCAGCAGGATTGTGTAGCAGAAAAATGCCTGATGGTTCTATACGTGATCTACAATGGACAAAGACATTCATCGTAAAAAGTGTGAAATATCACAGAGACATCATTCCTATACATTTTTCAGGCCATAATTCAGATAAATTCTACAACATAGCAAACTGGAGCAAGAAACTAGGATTGAAATTCAATCTTGCCATGTTGTTTCTTGTTGACGAAATGTATAAAAACGTAGGTCAGAAATTTACAGTCACCTTTGGCCAACCAATCCCTTGGCAGACTTTTGATTCTTCAAAAACCAGTCTGGAATGGGCACAAATAGTTAAGGAAAAGGTGTATGAGTTAGATAAATAATATGGAAGAAAAGATTATAGATCCGATAAGTCGTGAGTTACTTAAGTCAGAACTCACCCCTGATAAGAAATTACGAACCACCAACAGAAGTGGAAACGATATATACATAGTCACATGGCAAAATGCGCCAAATGTAGTCAAAGAAATAGGCAGACTGCGCGAGATTGCCTTTCGTGCTGCAGGTGGTGGCACTGGCAAGTCAATGGACTTAGACGAATTTGACACTTGTGACAATCCCTACAAACAACTTGTAGTATGGAATCCTGATGCGGAAGAAATAATAGGTGGTTATCGTTATTTGTTGGGTTCTGAGGTGGAGTATTCAAAGGATGGTCAACCAATATTGGCAACATCTCATATGTTTCATTTTTCAGACCTTTTCATCAATGAATACATGCCTTATGTAGTAGAATTAGGCAGGTCGTTTGTAACCCTAGAATATCAAAACACCCGTACTAATACAAAGGGACTGTTCGCATTGGATAATCTTTGGGATGGATTGGGTGCACTATCTGTCATCATGCCTAATTGTAAATATTTCTTTGGCAAAATGACAATGTATCCATCATACAATCGCAGATGCCGCGACATGATACTTTACTTTCTAAGAAAACACTTCCCTGATTATGATAATCTCATCGTACCAGTAAAACCAATATTGATTGAACATAATCCCGAGGAATTTGCCAAGATATTTACTGAGGATGATTTTCGTAGTGACTACATAATTCTAAACCGGGAAATCAGAAAATGCGGACTGAATATACCCCCTTTGGTAAATGCATATATGAGTCTGTCTCCGACAATGAAATTCTTCGGAACAGCCATAAACGATGGTTTTGGAGATGTAGAAGAAACAGGTATCTTGATAGCTATTGACGAAATTATAGACAACAAACGAATCAGGCATATTGATACATTCGTACAAGAACATCCAGAATTAGTGAACGAATCAATAACAGGAATGTCAAGAATTGTATCGGGTATAAATAAAATAAAGAAGGCTTGATTGCCTTCTTTATTTAGTTTATGATAAGCTATCACCGTTCAACCTTCCACCAATCAAAACAGAATAATTCCTCATCACCACCTCTGAACAATATATACACGTCGTGCACACCCTTTGGAATATTCCGACTAGACAAAGCCACATTCTTGACAGTAGTAGATGCATTGTCATATCGCACACTAGCAAAAGGAGTTCCGTCTAATTTGTTGATATACCATTCCACCACCCCTTCATTCTTCCAATTATACACTTCGGCAGTAAGTGTATTTGCTTCACCATTACCGAAATCCACATTGCTTATTTTTATCCAATCTCCGTTATGAATAGAGGTGACATAATGATTGGTACCAGCGAGTCTGTCAAGTTTTACGCCCCAACTATTTGACATCGTTTCCGCCTCAACCCTTAGGAACGGATTGATAGTCCCCACAGCTTTGACACCTTTTTTAGTAAAGGGAATAAAAGGAATAGAACCATCAGCATTAAACTTAAACTCTTCAATAGCCGTAGATCTGCGGAACCCACCTCCATTTGGCAGTTTGCCATTATGGTAGAACATATAATCGTGTCCCTTAAACGATATATTACCACCATGAATAGTAAAACTATTTTCCGCCTCATCCATTATCCTTCCACGAAAAGTCCAAGGTCCATGAATAGTAGGGGCAGTAGAATAAGCCATATATTCAGGTACACCACCAGCAGGATATACAACATAATACATATCGCCACGCTTGCTTACCCAAGGTCCTTCTTCGTATTGAGTCATCATCCTGTTTTTCCCTATACTCCAATCCATCTTTGATTGTAATTCACCAAAACTCTTAGGATCAGTGTATCCAGGAACTTCCTTATACCCATTTACAAACGAAATCATATCGTCATTCAATTGACCATACCAGAAACCCTTATTACCCCAAAAAAGATAAGGAGTGCCGTCATCATCAATAAAGACAGTAGGGTCAATAAAGCCGAAACCAGTAGCCAAAGGACCACCTATCGCATCTCTCCAAGGACCCTCAGGTTTATCAGCCACTGCCACTGCAAGTGCATCTTTCCCATCCGCTGTGTTGCAACAAAGATACCAATACCACTTACCTTTGTGTTCCACCCCCTGAGAAGCCCAGGCACGATTACCTTGACGAGCCCACTTGAATGTAGCCGTCGTAACCTGTGCACCAAGGTAAGTCCAATTGACCATATCCTCCGAACTAAACAAAAGCCAGTCCTTCATTTTGAAATACAAAGCATCATCTTCGTCATGGTCAACAAACAAATAAACCTTGTCGCCATAAACATAAGGAGCTGGGTCAGGAGTATAGACAGCACTAATAGCTGGATTTTGAGCTTTCAGACAAACTGTATAAAACAATACTATTGTCAATAAAAAAATTTTTTTCATAGTTAAACAGAATTAATCATTTAAGGGGTGTTCTATTAATTA
>JAGHSE010000194.1 GCA_018066015.1 Candidatus Colivivens equi | reverse complement strand
TTATAAATGTCAAGATTCGTTTGTACGAATTTCTGTATGAAACTTCTTTCGAAATTTCAGGGTCCATTTTCTAGTTTGTCGTTGTTTAATTTTCAAGGTACATCGTGCGCCCTCATTTGTGAGCGCTCGAATAATATAGCACAGCGCAACACATAAAGTCAACAACTTTTTTTAATTTTTTTAAAAAAGTTTTTAAACTTTATTTCATAAAGAAAAATCTCATAATAAGATTCTTCTCATCAAGGGTGTATTGAACTGAACCAGCATCTATTCTTTTGTCGCCACTTACCCTTGAATTGGCATCTACAATAATACCGTACATGCCCCCACGAGTAACCAAGCGATTGAAAGCATCATCAAAGGTAGACTTGCTTGCGAAAGCAAATTCCACACTATTATATCCAGAGTTTAAAGACTCCGTTAGGGCGTCTTTCATTGCCCTTTCAGCCGATCCACTATAGCTCTTAAAGTAGAGACCAGACTTTTTATAGTATCCATAACTATCCGACTTACAATTCTTCCAAGCAGAATTGTCATCAATATTATGGCTCTTCTTAATATCATCAGTAGCCATATTAAAGAATACGTGACTTACAGAATTGTCAGGATAGTCAACGGAGCCGGCTACTGCATAATCATCCCATGTGACATCCAAATTATAGAACTCATTATCAATCGAGACGATATTCCACATATGACCTGTAAAAACGCCTGATTCGCCCTCGGCATCGCCGACAGCGAGATAATTATAAATGTTAGCAGCGCGAAGCAGGTACTGCATCGTTCTGGAATATCCCTCACAATTCGCCCTGCCGTCAACAAGCACACCGTGCATCGTATAGACGAGAGCATTGTTCGAGTCATCGTATTCACTATTTTGAACTAAATAATCGTGAATATAAAGTTCTTTCTCATAATCAGTATTTGCAACGGCCGGGATAGATGCGATTATTGAATCCGCCTTCAAAGAAACCACAGCCCACGATGCCTTGTAATCCTTGAGAGTCATAATATACTGAGGGACTAAATAATTAACGCTTCCAATGCTTGTCATCGAGCATTTATTGCCAAGGAAATAAAACTGTGGATTATCATAAGAGATAGCAGTATACATTTCTTCGAGCTCATTGTTTGACAATTTCGGAATTACAATCTGTGTTGGAAATTCATCCTCAGTAGCAGCGAAAGCTGCATATACGATTCTATATGCAATCTGCTCTTTATCATTTAATTTATTATAATAATACCTATATAATCCATCGTCATATCCGGTTGGGACATCATATCCCTCCACCTTAGCGGACTTCTCGGCAATAAAAGTATCGATTGGCATGAACATCAAACAAGCAAAAACAGCGAGTCCAGTGACAATCAAGAATATAACAATGCCTTTTATTACTTTCATTTATCCTTCTCCATGTCAATAGTGCTAATCTTAATCTTCTTCGCAACAGATTCCTTTATCAAAGGTTGATACTTTGCGAAGTCCGTAATGTTAATGTCAGTTGTACAAGTGTTAACAAGCCTTGAGAAGAGATCGTCACCATCCTCAACCAAATCCTTGTTGAGCTTTTGCTTTACGTAAGAAACAAGAATTTCAGCCTGAGCCTCACGTTCATGATCAGTTCCAGAAAGTCCAGTAAATCTCAAATAATCAAAGAATTGATTACCATAAAGTTTACGTTCTCCCGGTGATAAACTGATAGAGAAATCATCGTCTGAATAATCAACTCTCGATTTAAGCGTAACTTCATATCCACCGAGCACATGTGTGAAATCTTTAAATTGCTCTCTAGAAATTACAACATACCTATCAAGTGATAAGCCATAAGTTGAGTTTACATTAGCGAGAAGTTCACCAGGTTTATTAGGGTCTGCATTTTTAGGTGGGTTTAAGCATTGAATTGTATATGACTTCTCTTTTGTGTCAAAGTTAAAAGAACAAACATATAGAACTTCTTTATCCGGTGATACTGCTGCGAACATTATCCCAACATTGTCTTTATATGTCTTATCGCTCTGAAGTGTAATCTCACCTTCCGGCGAATTTGGATCTTCATTTTCCTTGTTTTTTTCTTTAAAGAAAGTAACTGTAGAAGCCGTGGCAACAATAATCAAAAGGGCAGCAAAAATTACGAGGAACCTACGTTCCCTCTTCTTTGTCGCAGCATCTTTTTGCTTGCGATTTATAGTCATTTTCTTACGTTTATAGTTTGCCACTTCTTGTTACCACCTTATTAATATCATTAGCAAAATTAATATACTAAAAAAATGCTTGACGGTCAACTGAAAGTGTGATATATTAATCAAGCACTTAAAGTGCTGGTGTAGCTCAGTTGGTAGAGCAGCTGATTTGTAATCAGCAGGTCAGGGGTTCAAGTCCGTTCCCCAGCTCCAAAACAAACCTGCAAGTAATCTTGCTTGCAGGTTTCATATTGTGGGAGAGTTCCCGAGTGGCCAAAGGGGACAGACTGTAAATCTGCTGTCTATGACTTCGGTGGTTCGAATCCACCCTCTCCCACCAAAAGATACGAGGCTGATGGGTGTGCCAGTTAGCAATTGCTAGACTGCCACCGGATGTAAGCCTCGTATTTTTTTACTCTTTAAAAACAAAATCTGTGCCATCCGGCATGATAATGCGATGTGTCTTATACCTAGATGTATCTTGTTGCCTTTGAACAACAACTCCCATATTCCCAACAGTTCCATTTATATCGACTGGCGCTGCGAATGTCATTGATTCAAGTTTTCTACCTTTATGGTTAGCATGATAA
>JAGHSE010000350.1 GCA_018066015.1 Candidatus Colivivens equi | reverse complement strand
TGGCAAAAGGTTTGGCGTATTGCAGAAAAACATATACCTTTGCACTCGCAAAATGGGTAAGTCCTGTACGGCCAGCTCCTTGTGAATCCTCCAGGGCTTGACCGCAGCAAAGGCAGCAGGTTGTAGCGGCGCGATATAGCCAGCTTACCCACCCCATAAAAAGGATACATCTTTCGGTGTATCCTTTTTTTAATTGTTCAACTGAGCATTTTTTGACATTGTGTCAGCATATTGCATTAGGGCAATATCATATTTAAGCGGATCATCTGGGTTCCATTCACGGAATATACCAGTAAGTTGTTCACATGTTTTCCATGATGGTTTTTTCCCTCCTAATAGTTCTTTTGTGAGTTGGCATACATGTGTGTCCATGACTGCATATAAATCCCTTTGATCTCGTGTCTTCCAGAGATGTAAATCTGGCGAATCGTGTCGTACCATCCATCTCATAAACATACACACACGTTTGCACGCACTTTTGTTCATAGTTCCAATTTTGGCAGGAGAAAGCCATTTGCAGATTTCTTCAATAGCGTCTTTGGTATTAAGATTTGATAACCTAGCTTCCATGGTAGGGTAGTCTTGTATTTCTGTTTGCAGATTATGACAAATAGCCTTGAAGGTGTCAACATTTAAGGTACGATACACACAGTTATTTCTTGCATTTGAGTATGAATCTTCATAAAGTTCTTCCCTTATGAATCTCCCTGGGTGCCATTTCATCTCGTTTTCAATCATATTTAGAGCTGTAGGCACAATAACCTTCCTTGACCCCCAACTAATCATAGCTACGAGTAAGGCACCAATTTCAATGTCAAGTTGTTCAGATGTATGGTTCATTAACTTATAAACCACACCACATGGGTCAACTAATTTAAATTTCTCAATATCAAATGAGCAATATAGTTTATCCAATACCTCTTTCATGGCTCAAAAACAGGCATTAATTTAAGTTTAAATAAATTTGCCTTGTGTTTTTTGTCAATAAGTGTTTTATGTTCTAGATTCTCAATTTCACCAGTACGGATATATTTGTCCAATTCTGCATAGGTAAAACCTAGGTTATCTTCATCAGTTTTTCCTACAAGTCCATCAATTGGAGTTTTTTCTACAAGTTCATTAGGTAGGTTTAACTCATGTCCAATTGCTTTTACTTCTTGTACAGTGAATTTTGACAAAGGAGAGAAGTCACCTACTGAGTCTCCATATCGAGTGCTATATCCAACCCAGTCTTCGGAGAGATTACACGTATTTGCAACTCTGCCGTTCAGTGTCTGCGATACCGCATAGACGGTTGACATACGTATGCGAGGTGCCAAATTTGTCATTGTTTGTTCAGAAGGTTCAAGTCCCACTTCCTCCATTTGAGCTACTAATGCTTTGAATGCGTCGTGTATGTTGATAGTGTAGTTGCGTATGCCAAGATGTTTACACAACAACTGTGAACAGTCAATGTCTGGCTGCACTCCATTTGGCATCATCACACCTATTACTCGATCTTTTCCAAGTGCCTCACAACAAAGTGCTGCAACTACTGAAGAGTCTTTCCCCCCGCTGATTCCTATTACGGCATTGCAACCTTTGCCATTTTCTTCAAACCAATTGCGTATCCATTCTACAATACGCTCCTTTGCTTCTTGTGCGTTGAAACTCATGATGTTGTCTATTCGTTAGTTGTTGATATAATTTTCTTTTTGTTTCTTTTTAGGAAATACCTCCAATTATCAAATTCTTTAAGGAAACTGATACCAATACCTTGTGTATTTAAAGTTGACTTAGTAAAATATTTATCATTTGTCTGGTTATAAGCTTTTAGATAAATGTTACCGTCAGGTCTAAGTCTATATCTTACGTCAAAGTCCCCTACAAAATTAGCTTTGTTTGTCAATGCATTGTCCCTGTATCCAAAATTGCCATTGATAAGCAGACGGTCATTAAGCAGACTACCTGAGAGTGTGCCTTCTACATCCAGATCATCCCATCCTTTTTCTCCCGTACTGAGTCCTGTACCAAAACTCCAGTTGCTAGAGTTTCCAAGTGCATTGTCTAGGATATTGTTGATTTGTCCACTGATAGTAGAAGCTGCAAGTGATGACATTTCAGTACCCGAACTAGTTTTTCCCTGAGCTCTGGCAATTTCGTTGGTGTAGAATCGTCCAAGTCCGAGTAGGTAAATCATCTGCATATTCATTTCCTCTTCCGTACTGATAAGGCTCTTTACTAGTTGCCGTGTTTCATCACTTACGTTTGGTAATTGAACGTCAAATCCAAAATTCATATTACCCAGTTTGCCAGTAATATCTAGAGCGCAAATTACCTTTACTTTATTGTTTTGCATAAATTCTGCCGAACTAGTAAGGTCTCTCAGCGGTACGGCAGGTAGTGTATGCCAGCAAATAAGATGAATATTAGCATCAAAAGGATTACCATTGAATGTCACGTTACTACCTTCTTGCAATTCCAGGTCTCTGTATATGATGTCTTGCAAATACAATCGATATTTACCACTTTCAATCTGATAAATTCCTTGCATTGTAAACGGGCTCTTATCGTGATATCTTGCTAGTAAAGTGCCATTTCCATGAGTGGTGATATAACCATCTTCATTGTTATCCATTCTTAGTTTGACTGTACAATCAGGATTTACATGAATATTGATATCCATATAGACATCACTAGAGTATTCGTGACTAATCTCATTTTCCGTTGTATTCTCTGAATTAACAGTTAAACTATCGTTCTGCAATTTTGATTTATCTCTAAACGTAATGAATGATCCCGTTGTAATGGCATCAGGTGTAGCAGCGTCATAAGCAAAAATACTTCCTTTTGTTGGTGTGATGTCTGCATTCATTCTTAGGTCGTGTCCGTCAGAACCATTAAGGTGTAATACCCCTGTACCGAATACAGTTGCTAGGAATTTGTCTGAATTAAATTCTTTTTCGTCATAAATCAATAAGTCATTGAATGAGACATCAAATCCATATCCAAAATTGCGTAGCTTCTGGTGAGTGACGGTACCTTTTACATAACCAGTCTTTCCCCGAGAGTCATGAATACGAACATTATCAAATACAAAAGTTCGTGGTATAAACTCAATTGAATCTCGTTTATCTACATGATATAATGTATTTGTTGCTCTTAGTATTAAATCTGCATCAACACTCATCTTTCCAATCAAGTTCACCCCTTGGCTTCCTGAAGTAGTTACATTGAGCAATCCATTTACACTTCCTTTCACATCCTTGAATACGCCTCCAAGGAATCCGTTGACAAATTCAGCCGATGTATTTTGTGCATTTATTGCCAACTGTATGTCATCATGTACTTCTCCAGGAATAACATACCCATTGATGTCTGTTACTCGTCTTATTGGCCACTGATGTATATCAGTCTGTTGCTCTTCATCAACAATATGCCCATTAATACTTATTCCTTTTAGCACCTTGTCCCAACCTACATTGACTACCGCTTTACCAAGAAAACCTTTTTCAAATAGCATACTGTCAATTACAACTTCTGCTGAAATGTCAGGTGTGTGGTACAAATTACTCAACTGAGCATGTCCAGACATTTCACCATCGAATCTTACAGGATGGAAATTCAGTAAGTCTTGCAGATAAGCAATGTCAAATCCTTTGAATTCTGTAGTTATAGAATCAGATGGATTTTCTGATACCACACCACTTGCCCATATAAACTTATCTTCTGAAATCAGTTCAAGTTCGTTAACTTTTATGCAGCCATTCTGTACTTCAATATGTGACGGATGTATAGTCCATGCCATTTCATCAAAATAAGCCATAGAATTATCTACGTCAATATTTGCAAGCAGTCCAGTTGTAGTTTGTTCAAAACTAGTGGCAGAGTTAAGTTGGCCATGAATATTTTTTGAACCACCAAGATTCCAGTCTAATGTTGATTGAATAATGTTATTGTCTGCTACAGCACTGATGTTCAGATTTGAAGTGGAAGTTTCACCTACCTTTATTATCTCACCTTTCAAAGTCATATTTTCAGGCATACCTTCTATGATAATGTGAGAATCTTTCAGTTCATTGCCTGATATATGTACCCAAGGAATACTGATATCTGCATGAGCCATGTTTGAGATGTCGTTGACATATCCACTTACATGAATGGGTAAGTCAAGTGTGACTTTATCTTCAAAAAGTATGTCAAATATCTCAGATTGTTTTAGAGTGATGTCAAACACATAATCATTTTGACAATCCTTTTGTTTTGGTACGAGTGAAGGCAGATGTTTATTTACCAGAGTCAAAAGTCCGTCCCAAACTGATTCGTATTCCACATCGCCACTGATTTCTGCATTGACAAAATCGGTATTGATGATGATATTTCGTTTTCCGTCTCCTATATTGTCAACATTTAATTCATAGTTCTTCAACTCATACGTCTGCTTGTCACTGACGAGGTACATATTTTCTACGACAACATTACCAGTAGCCGTTTTATAGTTATAACTTGAAATGTTGGCATTTGCTTTCATTGCTATACTGGCAGGAGTATCTTCTTTGAGAATAGGGTAGAGCGCCAGTCGTTCTGCATAGAGGTCAATATTTGCCTTTATATTATTTAATAAGGTGTGAGAATAAAAATTAGTTTCGGCAGATAGATTAGCAGTCAGTTTCATGCGTGGGTCATTTACACTTAACACTCCATCTATCTTACCTTCACTGATAGTCTCGTCTAAATTGATATCATTATATTGGTACCCACTATATTCAATATTCTTAATGACTGCGGTCAGGTGATTTTCTTCTAAAGGTTTGTTGATGTCCATTTCGCCATCTATGGAGAAGGTTGCATTACCTAATTTAGGCTCATTTATCAGATTTCCCAATTGTAGGTTACTTGCATTTACAGTTCCCGACAGTAGGTCTTTTTCTAACTTAATATCTGAATTCAATTTGCCAATTCTTGTAGTCACATCTCCGTTAAAGTGTATCTGTGCATCAATATATTCCGCCTTTCCGTGAATACTAATGTTCCCAAGTTTGGCTAAGATATCTTCTATATCTTTGTCTATTGTTGTATAGGGTTTTACAAGTACAAGGTTCTGGGCACTTAGACTCATTCTATCAATATCTGCAGTAATTTCATTATCCTTAATATTTCCGCTTCCTTGGAATATCAAACCGTTGTCTGCACACAAATCAAGTGATTTTATGTCAAATATATTATCTTGGTAAAGTATTTTACTATCTTCAATGGCATATTTGTCATGGTTATATATAAACGAAACTTTGTCAAGTTCGGCAACAATTTTGTCTTCCCCACTATTATATGAGATGCAACCATTCATGTCAAATGCCTCAGCGTGTATTTTAACACCCTTTGTATGTGCTGATATTCTCTCAAATGAGATGTCTTTAGTTGCAACACTCACACCCTTGCTGTCTGACTTGACATCGTTGGCAATTAAGTTGAGATTTGATACTTTGTAATGTGAATTACTGCAATGGTCAATGTATGATGCTTGAAGGTTATATATGTTGATTGTCTTGAAAAACAGTTTAGTTCCACTATCAGTGTTATCAGATTTCAGGCTATCAACAATAAATTGGAAATTAAAAACTGAATCAACATTTCTGACTATAAATAAGCACGGTCTTTCAATGTCAATTAGTGATAGATTTATATCTTCAAGTGGTTGGTTTAATTCTGAAAATTTAGGCAACAAAATATTTACCTTGACTTTTTTGATGTTTAGAAGGTTACACCCAGCTTGGTCTTTTACGTTAATTCCGTTAATTTTGATTTGATTTGGAAAAATATAGCACACATTGCCGACAGTGACGTCGGTACCGATTTTTTGTGAAAGTACATTGCTGATATATTCTCCGAGCTTTCTTTGCGTGGCAGGTAGACGTAGTACGAAGGTTATAAGACATATTGTTGCCAGAATTATTCCAGCAACAATACATGCACTATGTTTCCATTTCGTTTTAATAAGTCAATACCCGAATGTGTCTTCTTGTGAAGACAATTATCAATTACGAACAGAATTCATGTACCATCTTCAATGCAGTCACAGCGCATTCATCACCTTTATTGCCCATGCATCCACCACATCTGTCTAAGGCTTGTTGCATATCATTAGTAGTGATGAGACCATAAATTACCGGCACATTTTGAGTTGCATTGAGATGTGCTAATCCATAAGTAGTTCCTTGGCAGATGTAGTCAAAATGTGGTGTGTCGCCTCTAATGACACATCCTATTGCGATTACAGCATCAACATCCTTTTTTACCATTTGAGCCACCCCAAAGGTAAGTTCAAAACTTCCAGGAACATGTTTGATTATGATATCAGATTCGCTGACACCATACTTTTTTAATGTACAAAGAGCACCGTCTAGCAGTGCTCCTGTAACATTATTATTCCATTCACTAACTACAATTCCAATTTTTACCCCGTTTGATAGTGGTACCGAATTTTCGTCGTATTCAGAGAGATTCTTCTTCTTACTTGCTTGCACGTTCTATGTATTTGTCAATATCAGCAAAGAGGCTGCTTCTGTAATACTTTTCCTTAATTTCCTTGTAGATTTCTAATGCCTTGTCTGTTTTGCCAAGACTTTCATAGAGTTCACCTGCATGTAGAAGGAATATAGGACTTGCTGTATCGTTGTTTGCGAGTTTAGCAGCCTTCAGTATCTGCTCAATACCTTTTTCTACGTCACCTTTTTCTACATAGCAATTGCCGAGTGCTTCAAGAATTGCAGGACTGATGACAGCATCTTTCTGTACGTCATAGTCTTTGAGCATGTTGATAGCATCATCATATTGGTCAAGGTTATAATAGCACAGACCAGCATATGCCTTTGCAAGGTTTGCTGTCTTTGTTCCACTATACTCTTTGATGACTGCCAAGAGTCCCTTTGTGCTACCGTCACCTTCAAGTGCTTGTTTAAACTGAGCTTGAGCGAATGCTTGTTGGCTCTTTGATATTTCGCCAGCAGCTTCTTGTTCAAGTTTTGACTTGTGGTTATTCCACAAATAAATGCCGATTACTACTACACAGATTACACCTAATACAACACCAATCTGCTTGAGATGTTTCTCAATAAATGCTTCTGACTTGCTCAATTTTTCATCAAGTCCGATGCCTTGTTTTTTGTTTTTCTTTGCCATTTTTCTATGTTAATTTTGTTGTTATATACACATTAAGCGCACAAAGGTAAGAAAAATTTTCACAACCGCAAAATTTTTCTTACCTTTGCAGTATGATAACAGTTTCAAATCTCTCAATTCAGTTTGGTAAACAGGTCCTTTATAAGGATGTCAATCTTAAGTTTACTAATGGTAATATTTATGGTGTCATTGGTGCAAATGGCGCTGGTAAGTCAACTCTATTAAAAGCAATTTCGGGCGAACTCGACCCTGCTACGGGTTCTATTACTCTCGGACCAGGTGAACGTTTGTCTGTCCTGTCTCAGGATCATAATAAATACAATGCATATAATGTGATGGATACAGTCATGATGGGCCATTCCGTTTTGTGGGACATCATGCAAGAGAAGAATGCGTTGTATGCCAAGGAAGATTTTTCAGACGAGGATGGAGTGCGAGCAGCAGAATTGGAAGAGAAGTTTGCTGAACTTGATGGTTGGAATGCAGAGAGTGATGCAGCAATTTTGCTTAGCGGACTCGGAATAAAAGAAGCATTGCACTACAAACAGATGTCAGAACTCTCTGGTAAAGAGAAGGTGCGTGTGATGCTTGCACAGGCTTTGTATGGAAATCCCGACAATTTGTTGCTCGATGAACCTACTAACGACCTCGACCTCGATACTGTTCAATGGTTAGAGGATTATCTTGCCGATTTTGAACATACGGTTTTGGTAGTCAGCCACGACCGACATTTCCTTGATGCAGTTTCTACTCATACTGTTGATATTGATTATGGAAAAATAAATCTCTTTGCAGGAAACTACAGTTTCTGGTATCAAAGTTCTCAACTTGCTCTCAAGCAAGCTCAGAATCAGCGTGCCAAGGCAGAGGAAAAACGCAAAGAACTTGAAGAGTTTATTCGTCGATTTTCTGCCAATGTAGCAAAATCAAAACAAACAACGAGCCGTAAGAAGATGTTGGAAAAACTTAATATTGAGGAAATACAACCTTCTACTCGTAAATATCCAGGAATCATATTCCAAATGGAACGTGAACCAGGCAATCAAATACTTCATGTCGAAGACCTTAAAGCTGTTGATGATGACGGCACAGTACTATTTGATAATCTTACTTTCACAGTTGAGAAGGGTGAAAAAGTCGTGTTTCTTTCTCACAATCCAAGGGCTATGACGGCTTTGTTTGAGATTATCAATGGTAAACGCGAACCGCAAGGTGGTAAGTTTGATTGGGGTATTACTATCACGACTGCTTATCTACCTCTCGATAACACAGAGTTCTTTACTAGCAATCTTAATCTCGTTGAATGGCTTAGTCAGTTTGGCGAGGGCAATGATGTATTCTTTAAGGGTTATCTCGGACGTATGCTCTTCTCTGGTGAGGATGTACTCAAGAAAGTGAGTGTACTATCTGGAGGTGAGAAAATGCGTTGTATGATTGCACGTATGCAACTCAAGAATGCTAATTGTCTTATTCTTGATACTCCTACCAATCATCTTGATTTGGAATCGATTCAGGCTTTCAACAATAATCTGCGGGTATTTAAGGGTAATATCCTCTTTGCGTCTCATGACCATGAATTTATCAATACTGTGGCTAATCGTATCATTGAACTGACCCCTAACGGCCATATTGATAAACTCATGTCGTATGATGACTATATTGCATCTCCTGATATTAAGGAGTTGCGTTCTAAACTATATGGTGAATAAAAAAGTATAAATTTTTTCTATTATGACTGACGTAGTGAAACAAGTTGTCATCCATGAACTCATTGAGGATGAACTCACACTTGAAGATAAAGAATTACTCAAAGCGGCAAAAGAAGCAACATATCGTAGTTATGCACCTTATTCTCACTTCTCGGTAGGTGCAGCTTTGCGTCTTGACAATGGTCAGATTATTACTGGCAGTAATCAGGAAAATTGTGCTTATCCTTCAGGTCTGTGTGCAGAACGTACTGCGGTGTTTAATGCCAATGCCAATTATCCTAATAATGCAGTCGTTTCCTTATGTATAGCAGCACGCGATACAAGAGGCAATTTTACTGAATTGCCAATTACCCCATGCGGATCATGCCGTCAAGTATTGGTTGAAACCGAACATAGATATCAAAAACCAATTCGCATAATACTATATGGTACAAAGGGACTTTATATCATCGACTCAGCTCAGGATATGCTTCCTGTTAGCTTTAATGCTTCTTATCTCGAATAGGGTAGAGGCTCAACGTCAGAATTCTGCTTATCTCAACTACATTGAAAAATATAAAGATATTGCCATACACCAAATGAAACAATATGGCATACCTGCAAGTATCACTCTTGCACAAGGGTTACTTGAGAGTGGAGCAGGGAGTAGTGACATCGCTGTTAATGGTAATAACCATTTTGGCATAAAGTGTGGTGGTAGTTGGACAGGTGAAACTATTACTCATTTCGATGACGGACGTTATGAATGTTTTCGTAAGTATCGCAATGTTGAGGAAAGTTTCAAAGACCACTCTATATTTTTACAGAAGGAACGTTATAAGGAACTTTTTTCTTTAGCTCACGATGACTATAAAGGATGGGCTAAGGGACTAAAACGATGTGGTTATGCCACAAGTCCTACTTATGCTGAACGTCTTATTAAACTTGTAGAGCAATACGAACTCTACCGCTTTGATTCTGGTAAGTCTCATCATACAAAGACTGTAGTTACTCCAGCTCCGATGTCATCTATAGTCAATGTTACTCAAACAAATGTAGTAACAGTTTATCCAAACGGCATACCTTATATAATAATAAGGGGAGGAGAGACCCTTGAATCAGTCAGCAACAAGTATGGAATTTCAGAACGCAAGATTCGTCGGTATAATGACCTTCCCAAACACCCTCAACTTCATGCAGGTGACATTGTGTACCTTGCGTCCAAGAAAAACAAAGCTTCAAAACAATTCAAGCGCAATGAGTGGCATCGCATAAAAAAGGGAGAATCGATGTACTCAATCTCCCAATGTTATGGAATAAAATTAAAGAAACTTTACAAGATGAATTTCAAGGATCCACGCACATACACCCCACGTCCTGGTGATCTGCTCAAAATTCGCTAAACAAATCTGGAATCCTTAGAATATATAGAATATTTTTTCATTCAGCGCTTTGCGTTAAACTACTTCTTTATCAATACTTTCCTACCGTTGATAATATACAAACCTTTAGCAGAAGGTACCTCACCGTTAGATAGTCTTTGTCCGTTGATATTGTAGATAACATTTTGCTTGATTGTGCTATTTACCGCATCAATTCCGTCTGGATCTCCTCCACAGAACTTAAATGTGATAGTTCCGTCAGAGTGTTCCACGATGTCTGTGATTGGTTGGTTCATTTCGCCTGGAGTGCTACCTGTTTTGGTATAAACCATAGCTCGTTTTCCCATAAGGTTATCACATCCTTCAAATGTAATATTATATTGTGGGGCTTCATCATTGATTTCGTATGGCACACCAGGATACATATCACCACTCATTGATTTGTGATAATTGATGAATGTGTATTTATAATCTACACCATCAATAATTTCCTTAGTTCCAGCAAACATAGAAGACAAAGCCATATTGTCAGCAGGAATGATAGTACACAACTGATGTTCCTCGTCCGTATTTACAGTATTTGCTGTCCAGCGACTCTCTTTGTAGTCAATGTGAATTACCATCATACCATGAACCCTTCCGTAGGTATCAGTGCCATAACCAAAATACTTATCCCATCCTTGATTTTGGCGATTTTCCAATATGTAGTATTCATTAGGATTCTCTTTATTGACAATCTTGTAACCATAACCTTGGTCACTCGACATAGGGTACAATGTAACATCCTGACCTTTGTCAGCCTCAAGAGTAATGAGTTCTCTCCATCCCATAAAGTCGCGTTCGTATGCAGAATAGTAGCATGGACGATAACCATTTTGGCAATAATTGCCTGAGTCCATTATGTCTAGATAGTCCAATCCGTATGCTTCATAATTTGTGTCATAGAAGTCAGGCAATCCGAGTGCATGACTCAGCTCATGACACATCACTCCGATACCATCTGCTTTACCGTTGAATATCTCATTACAACATGCATAAGCACCATACGCAATACCACCTATTGTACCACCATTTCCGCGTTCTGCAGGCCATATAGCATTTTCATCGCGTTGCTGAGAATCATTTTCCCCTCTACCAGCATAGATGAAATAAGCCATATCTACTTTCCCGTCATTGTTGTTGTCAAAGGTGTTCCAACTCTTACCTTCATTTTTCATCCATTCTTGTGCCTTTTGTATTGCTTCTTTGTAGAATGCAGAAATATTCCAATCTCTTCCTTTATCGTTGTTTCCATACCATGCGTAATCTTTGTCAAGAGTAATAGGACCGATTACATGGAAATCAGGTACGAATTGTCCATAACTCTGATCACGAAAATATTCAGCAACAGCTCCTACACTTCCGCCTCCATAGTAATGTCCTCCGTCTCTGAGTCCATTCAGGTATCTATCATAGAATGTGAATAAATCCACTGTATCTTTATGTTCTGCATCTTGATTTGCACTGAATTTCTTGTCGGCAAACTGTACTAACACTACTGGTACGGCAGGTGTTCCCATTGAGGTAAGAGGGGCAGTCTCTCTCTTCCCTACAGTCATGGGAATACGATTGACCTCCTTTTTAACTAAGCTTTTGCAAGAACTCCAAGGGTTATAGATATATCCTCTTGGTTTAACACTGCCCTGAACATTGCAAATCCAAAGCATACTGATAAGCATTAAGATGTAGTGGCGTTTATTCATAATTCTATATTATTTTGTTAGTTTCTGAATCAACAAATACAACAGAAGGTTTAAATGTCTTAGCCTCTTCAAAATCCATGTGTGCGTATGAGATGATGATACACACATCGCCTACTTGTACGAGTCTGGCTGCTGCTCCATTAAGACAGATACAACCACTGCCTCGTTCACCTTTTATAATGTAAGTCTCAAATCTGGCACCGTTGTCATTGTTTACTATTTCAACCTTCTCGCCTGCAATGAGATTAGCGGCATCCATTAAGTCTTCATCTATTGTGATACTACCCATGTAGTGCAAATTTGCCTCGGTTACTCTCACACAATGCAATTTTGACTTCAGTACTTCAATAACCATGTTGCTATTTATATCTAATGTTGTCAATAAGTCTTACAGGACTAGCACCACAATACACAGTGATGCAACCTACTATGCCGTCAGCATCGTTCCAGTTCTCCAGACTGGCTAAAGTTTTAGCATCAACTATTTCATAGTATTGTACCTCAAGACCTTCTACCTTATTTATATTATTTATTGTCCACTTGCAAGTCTCCTTCAAACTATGTATCTTGGCATAGTCCAAACTTTCGCGTAGCACGCGTGATATGTTCAGAGCTATGTCATGCTCAGAAGGGGAGAGTAGGGCGTTCCTACTACTCAATGCCAGTCCATCTGCTTCTCTGATAATCGGACAAGGACATATTTCAAGAGGATATTGCTGATCTTCCACCATCCTCTTGATTACAGCTATTTGTTGGTAGTCCTTTTCTCCAAAATATGCACGAGTAGGTTCTACTGCCATAAACAGTTTACTTACTATCTGGCATACTCCGTTAAAATGTCCAGGACGGAATTTTCCTTCCATTACTTCATCCGTTGGAGGATAACTGAAATGACGAGTATCCTCTTCAGGGTACATTTCTTCTACACTTGGAGCAAATGCAATAAGTTGATTATCATTATTGCACAAACTTTCTAATAATGCGCAATCACTATCAAGTGTTCTTGGATATTTTGCTAAGTCATTTTTGTCGTTAAATTGAGTAGGGTTGACAAAAATGCTAACTACAGTAACTGCGTTTTCCTGTAAGCTTCTACTTACAAGAGATGCATGACCTGCATGCAGAGCACCCATAGTAGGAACAAGTCCTATACTTTGGTTGTTCTTTCTGTATGAATACAGTTCATCATGCAGGTCAAGTATCTTATGTACAAGTTTCATTATTTTTGATTTTTCAGTAAGTCACGTATTTCAGTAAGGAGTTTTTCTTCTGCACTTGGTTCTGCTGGTGCTTCTGGAGCTACTACTTCTTCTTCCTTCTTCTTTAGGCTTGTAAGCTTGTTGATACCCTTAATAACAAGGAATATGACACCTGCTACAATCAAGAAATCAATACAGTTCTGTATGAAAGCACCATAAGTTAGGGCAATCTCTTCAACGGCTGGAACAACATTTCCTGCTGCATCTGTAGTCTCAGGAGTGGCTGCACGCAATACCCATTTCATAGAGGTTGTATCTGTACCAGCCAACAATAAATTAAGTGGAGGCATAATGAGATCTGCTACAACAGAAGACACAATTTTGCCAAATGCACCACCGATGATTACACCGACAGCCATGTCCATAACATTGCCCTTTAGAGCAAATTCTTTAAATTCTTTTAGAAGTCCCATAATACT
>JAGHSE010000086.1 GCA_018066015.1 Candidatus Colivivens equi | reverse complement strand
ATCAAATCTTGTTTTAGATAACTTTACTTGTTTGATAAAACGAAAGAAGTTTCAAATTACTTCTTACCAGCCTTTGGACGCTTAGCACCATACTTAGAACGGCGCTGAGTGCGGCTAGCTACACCTGCAGTATCAAGTGCACCACGAATGATGTGATAACGTACACCTGGGAGGTCCTTAACACGACCACCACGTACGAGCACGATTGAGTGCTCCTGCAAGTTGTGACCCTCACCTGGAATGTAAGAGTTAACTTCCTTCTTGTTTGTCAAACGAACACGAGCGACCTTACGCATCGCTGAATTAGGCTTCTTAGGTGTTGTAGTGTAGACACGTACACACACGCCACGGCGCTGTGGGCAAGAATCCAATGCTGGAGACTTACTCTTGTCTACCAATACCTTACGGCCCTTACGAACTAATTGTTGAATAGTAGGCATTTTGTTTTGATTTTTGTGTTATTATTATATTTTTTACATTTTAGCCATTCAATTCTGAGCGCCCACTATGATTTCTATTTTCACCTTTATTATATTATATAAGGTGTATAGACTCCATACTTTTGTGGCAAGCTCAACGCTTACTTCGTGCAAAATAGAAATTATCAACGCTTTATGCCATCCAGAGACAATGAGCAGACAAATTCTGTGTACCTCATACAAGGCACGCACTACTCCAAAAAGCGGTGCAAAGGTACGAATTTATTTTTAAACACAAACACATATTCAGAATATTTTTTTGGTTTAGATGTATTTTTTCTGATACAAACACAAGATTTTAACATTTTCAACAGACAAATATATCAAATTATCAATCTAAGCATCTAAAATGCGCATAGTCTTTATGATTGACAAAACACATATATACCTTCTGCCAAACACGTCCATACTTTTGGGGCAAAATATATGGACGTGTTTAGCAAAAAGAATATACATAGTTCAAAAGTTTGCATAAACACACTGCCTTTTCAGGAAATCACATGACAATTTTTGAGCGGCAGCAATATAAAAAAAATAAAAGTATTAATTTCAAACTACACGAAACTACACTTCAAGGCATTTTACAATTGACGCATGAGCCAAATCGTGCAGTTCCGTGTAGTTTAAAAACATAAAAAAATAAAAACAAAAGCAAGTTTACGCCCACAAGACTTTTAAATAGGTTACATTTTGCCTATGATTACGTCACTTTAAATCATTGAGAAACAAAGCAAAAGAAAAATGAAACATTTAAATTGCAATAATCACACGAAAACGCATTAAATTTGCAATGGTTATCAAAAATGACATGAAAAAAAGTCATAAATGTATTAAGCCACACTCCTTTTTTATTAAAGGAAAAAGGCATAGATGTATTAAGCCGTGGACTGGAAGTCACAAATGTATTAAGCCGTGTAACTGAGAGTCATAAATGTATTAACCCAGTTCCTTTATATATTAAGAGGAAAGGCATAAATGTATTAATCCATTACATAAAACAAAATCCAAATAGCGCCGCATTTCTGCAGTCACAGATATGCGGCGTTATTATTTTTATTCACAAAATATGGAAATCCCTATTACTTTTTCCCTATTTCCCCTTTCGGATACGGATAAATTGTCATATCTTTGCAGCGAAAACAAATAATCATTAAGAATAACTCATAAATACTCTACGCATATGAAAAAGCTTTTTGGAACATTACTCAGCCTCGCAGTAGTACTTTTCACATTTACTTCATGCGAAATCGATGATGATGTAAATACATCTACTTACCTCTCAGGAGAATGGACAGGTAACTGGGGAGTTTATTACAACTATACTTACAGAGGTAAAGTCTATACTTTCGACTCTTACTATTCAGACATCGTTTTCTATCCAGACTACGATTATGCACGCCACGGATATGGAAAGGAAGTGGATTTCTACAACCAAGGTCCTTACACCAAGATCTATAACTATTTCTACTGGGAAATCCGTAACGGAATCATTTACCTCGACTATCCAGACATGCCAGAATACAACACAGCCATTTACGACTACCGCATGTCAAACAGCTACTTCACCGGCCACTTCGAAAACTCTGACTTTGGTGAGCCTTTCAAGCTTCGCAAGATAGCTGACTACTACAACTGGAGCTATTACAATGGCTACCACAGCTACTACGACCGCTACAACTGGTACGATGACTACTACTATTATTACTACAGCAAGACTCGTAGCGCAATCAGCGATTCTACTGCAACAGACTCTATCCAGCCATCAGAAGGTACAATCACCGGAGGAGGCCGTCATAAGATTAACGCAGATAATTAATGACAAAAAATAATCAAAATCCCACCTTGGCACACTTCGTCAAGGTGGGATTTTTGGTGATATGGAAAAAAGTCATTATCTTTGCACGCAAAACAAGCAAAAAGAACTATACTCATGATTTACTTTGATAGTGACTATATGGAGGGAGCACATCCTGAAGTGATGGAAGCCCTTATGAAGACCAACTTGGAACATACTGTTGGCTACGGAAATGATCATTACACAAAAAATGCTAAGGACGCCATCAGGAAAGCATGCAATGCACCAGAAGCTTTAGTACAGTTTCTGATTGGCGGAACACAAACCAATGCTACTGTGATCGATGCTCTTCTCAGAAGACACGAAGGAGTGCTTGCTGCTGAAACTGCTCATATCAATGTGCATGAAAGCGGAGCTATCGAACATAGCGGACATAAGATTCTTACACTTAAGGCGTACGACGGAAAGGTGTGCGTCGACGAAGTAGACAAGTACATAGAAGATTTCTACCGAGATGAGACATACGAGCATATGGTTGCTCCTGGCATGCTTTACATTACCCAGCCAACTGAATACGGAACACTCTATTCTCTCAACGAACTCGAGCAACTGTCTTCCGTATGCCACAAGCACAACATCCCGCTCTACATGGATGGAGCACGACTCGGTTATGCGCTTGCTTCGCCTGCTGCCGATTTCACTCTTGCAGACATAGCACGCTTATGTGATGTATTCTATATTGGCGGTACAAAATGCGGCCTTCTTTTCGGCGAAGCAGTTGTTGCTCCAAATCCACAGACCCTACCCCACTTCTTCCCTTTGGTAAAACAGCATGGAGCACTCTGTGCTAAGGGCAGGATTCAGGGAGTTCAATTCCTTACGCTTTTCTCTGCCCCTAAAGATAATGCAGCAAAAAGCACAACTGCAGAAAATGCAACAGCAACAGAAACCACGCTATACAAGCATATTTGCAACCACGCCATAGAACTTGCACAACGCATTCGTAATGCTTTTGGCGAATGTGGTTACAAGATAGCGATAGACTCCCCTACCAACCAACAATTCTTTGTACTTCCAAACGAACTTGTAGACAAACTGAGAGCCAATGGTGTTTCATTTGAAGATTGGGGTCCTCGCGGAGAAGAAGAGACAACTGTCCGTTTCGTTTGCAGCTGGGCTACAACAGACGAAGATGTAAATGCTCTTATTGAGTTGGTACATAAGTTATAATAAAAAGGTTAGCAACAAACAAAACAACCCTTAACGTTTTTAATAAGTTAGCAAAAGAATAAAGTAACCCCGAAAGTTTTTCATCAAACTTTCGGGGTTTTTGTCAAATAAATGCTGACGTTTTTTATTTGTCGAACATCATATATTCTTTCAATTAAGCATCACCCTTCTTGATGTTGAAAGGAGCGATAGTGCTGCCTTCCTTTGGCTGGTTAGGCTGCTGAAGCTTGATCTGACCGAACTGTGCCTCATACTTCTGGATATTGTCCTGAAGAGCGAAGAGGAGACGCTTTGCATGTTCAGGAGCCATGATAACGCGGCTTGCAACCTGAGCCTTAGGCATACCTGGAAGCATCTGTACGAAGTCTGCGATGAATTCGTTGTTCGAGTGAGTAAGAAGAGCGAGGTTTGAGTATACACCACCTGCGAGTTCTGGCTTCAATTCGATCTGAAGCTGATTCTGATTTTCGTTTGCCATTTGTTTTGGGTTTTAAGTTTATGAATTTATTTGTTTATTAATTTTTTAGCGTATTATTACTTTCTTTTAGCGTATCACCACTTTCCTACCATTCACAATATAGATGCCAGAAGTTGTTGGTCTGCCAAATATACGACAACCTGTCATACTATAATATAT
>JAGHSE010000103.1 GCA_018066015.1 Candidatus Colivivens equi | reverse complement strand
CGCAAAGTGTCCTTGGTAGTAAGGCATTTTTGAGCATGTAATTTACCATCCGTTGAGAGGAATTGGTGGGGGGGACAATTTGTCCCCCTCACGAAAACATCCAATTCGGGGTCACGCTTACGTAGTTTCTTAAAATAGTCTGCGGGATCAACAGAGTCAGTAAGTATTTTTATAACATCATTTATACTAAAATACCCCTCGTCCTTCTCATTATCCCAATAGGTACGCACTTTTTGCGTTTCAAATAGTTTTATTGTTTCTTGTTGTGACATAATTTTTATCCTTTTCGGATTATCTCTTGTGTAAAACGGTCATAGAAGTTGTCATAGGATAATGCCGTGTGAAAGTGGCAAACTCCTTTTCTGACAGATTGGGGTCGGTAGAGAGTATCTCGTATGTGCAATGCCCCAAATCGGTTTCGCAATCCTGATTGAGGAGCGTGTCGTAAAAGCCGTTTCTCAAATAAAATGCCTTGCGGCGTACACGCATATCGTGGTTGTCGCACTCCTCGTCAAGACTTTCAATAAAGAGCACCAGTTTCTTGTCGCGATACATCTCTTTGAGCAGAGCCAATATGTCAGAGCCATATTGCTTGTTGCGTTTTTTCTCGTCCACAGCCAAATATAGGATATAGGCGATTTTGCGGTACAGCACTACATAGACCATACCGATAAAGGTTGTACCATCAAGGACAGCGTACCAAAAGCACCGGTTTTTTAAGGTACAACGGTGCAAGTCCTCAATAGGACGCTGCTCTATCTCGGGAAAAGCGGATGTGTAAAGCGCTTCAGCCAAAGCAGCATCTTTATATCCTGCATGGATAGTATGCAAGGAAATTGGATGTTTCATTACTACAGGTTCCGATGCCGAAACTTGGTAAAATACCTGTTCACATTTTGTACATTGCCAAGTAGGCATGTGCTCAAACATTTCACAACCGCCTAAAATGATGCGTCCGGCGTCAAGGTCGGCTTGCTGTTTTTCCGTATAAGCAGGCATCCCGTAAAATATGCGTGCGACTTTGCCACCGCATTTAGGACACTTGCGAGGTTTATGTATGCACAAAATTTCTTTCATAAATGTTATGCTTATAATGAGTGTTATTTTATTTATAATTTTCTTTCTCTAATCTCAGTCGTAAATCTGCCAGTCGCTCGCCTTTGTACGAAAACCAAAGTGTTCCTTGTACAGGATGAGTAAAACCCTTTAACTGTTGAGCCAAAGAAGAAACGGAAGTAATATTTCCATTGTAGTTTATGTGGCGATCATCTACAACGACAACCTCGATTGTTTCATCATCCACAAACTGCAATTTGCTACCAAAAGGAATATTACATTCGGAAAAACGGAAAGCACCTCTGCGGGCTTCTGCAATTTCTTTAGCCACTTTTTCGTCTTTAACTTCATGCCCTTCGGGTTTCATTCGTTTAAGACGTGCAGAAGTTCCACTAATTTGGGCTATGCAATCTAATAATTCGTAAGCATCTTCGGCAGACATGGCATAAAATTCTTTTGCACGTTTCTTGCCATCAAACTCTTCAATAGAGCGTAACTCAGGATTAAGTGCATCTATCAGTTTGTGCAGTTTCTTGTCTGTCAGTTCTTGCTCTACCTCATATATAGCATATACGCGAAATGCAAATGGGATAGTTTCGCTACGGTTGAGTTGCTGCAATCGTTGTTCTATGTTAGTAGCATACCCTATTTTGACATAATCCGGAAAAGATGGATTTGTAAGAATGTAGATTACTCCTTTAGATGGTTTCATATTGTTTTACTTTTTTATGCTATTTCTTTTATTGCTACTTGTACGCGCTTTTCAATGTTGCGCATATATTGCTCCATATACTCAAAATCAGGATCTCCGTTGGTGGTGGCAGGCAAAAGTATATTAGTTTCTTCCATTTTATCTTTCGTCCATTTATCCACAAAAGCGTATTTTTGTCCAATGGTTCGTATTATAGGCATAATGAAGAATGCTATTTGTTGTTTCATTTCAAATTTAGGATACAACACATTTACATCGTCTGTAGCCCAGAAAGGTTCTGTTTGATAAAATGTCTGTCCTACAGAGCCATTATAACAGACTGTTATTGTTCCGGCTGGATGTATATGCTCGTCATTTGCAATCTTTGCAGTAATACCATTATTAAAAGCGGTTGCCCCAATATAATTGATACTGCCAGGCTTCATGTTTGCTTTTGTAAGTCTCTTCCCTTTTACAATCTCAAACAAATTTCCGACCTTAAAATATTGCCATTTAGAGACATTTATTTGGTTGTGTTTCTTACCCCCCCCAGTAGGGTATTAAGTGCTGTTACAGAGCAAGTTACACGTTTTTCAAGGGCTTTCATATACTCCTCCATATATGCCCAATCAGGGTCACCATTGACATCTATCGGAAGTTTGATAAATTC
>JAGHSE010000002.1 GCA_018066015.1 Candidatus Colivivens equi | reverse complement strand
TTGTTCATCGAACATTGCGTTTATAGTCATTTGTAGGTTGGCGCAGTCAACCCTGGGATGGGATAAACTATCAAGCAATGCGAGGTAATGCAGAGTCAAACTTGTTTGAACTATGCTGAGGTGAGGCAGAAAATGCAGGAACTGAATTTATAGAACCCACCATAAACCAAAAATACTATGAACGAATTTTCAGAATTATTCAGCAACGATGCTATTCGGCTGACAGACCTGTTGTTGAGACTGGCGGTCAACACAATTTTTACATTCATAATCGCCAAACATTTTTATTATCCGAAAAGCCGACGCAAGGATTTCTTCCTTACTTATGTCCTTGTAGGATTTGGAATCTTCATGCTTATCCACCTTATGGGTGATGCTAAGTTAAAGACGGGCATCGCAATGGGACTCTTTGCAATCTTCTGTATCATGCGCTACCGCACTGAGTCTGTACCTATTCGAGAAATGACGTATTTGTTCCTTATCATCTCAATGGCGGCTATCAATGGGTTGGCTTGGACTATAAATATTCCGAAAAATACAATATTTTATATCAATCATGAGATAGTGTCAATCATAGAACTGGCATTTACTAATGTTCTCTTTATTATTGCAATCAAGATTTCTGAGGGCAGAAAATGGGTGCAGAGCCATTCTACCAAATATATTAAATATGACAAAATCTCTCTCATCACTCCTGACAAACACCAAGAACTTATTGCTGACCTCAAAGAACGTACTGGGTTAGACATTATTGACGCTAGTATCGGTTCTATTGATTTCCTCAAAGACATGACGCTTATCAAAATATATTATAACGAACCTGATTCGCACGACAATAATGACGAGGCGCTTCAAAAAATGCCTAAGGCCTATGAATAAAACTGCTTTTGTCCTTCATATACTCGTCCTGACTCTGTTGGTCTGGACTCCTCATTATGCACTTGCTCAGAATGATTTTGGTCTGGATTTTGAACTCGCTGCAGAAAGGAAGATTTGTAGTGGAATGAAACTAAACCTGGCAGGAGGTGTGCGTACTCAAGACAACTCAAGCCGCATAGATCGCTATAGTTTAGGAGCAGGGATTTCATACAAGATATATTCCAATACAAGCAAGACTTTCTCGGCTAAGGCTTTTGGGGACTTTGAATATCTCTGGGTACAGAATCTTGAATCAATTGAAGATAAATTCTACGATGAAGATGATAAACTGCCTCCAGACTACAAGGTGGGAGATTATAAGGGTTATAACCAAACTGGCAGGTATTGGAATGATAGGCAGAGGATTAGTGGGGGTATGTCGATAAGTTGGGAACCTAATAAGAGGTGGTCTTTTCAGTTGAAAGAGACTTTTCAGTATAGTCACTATAATAGTGTTTCTGACATTGACATTACCAAAGTTCGTAGAAAGTATAATGACGATGATGAACCGTATTGGCGTGAAGAGCACGAAGTGGATTCTCGCGAGGCAAAGAACCGCACTGTGTTGCGCAACAAACTGACCACTTCGTATGATATTCCTAATAGTCATTTTGAACCTTATGTTTCTTTTGATTATGGAGTAGGACTAAACTTCTCAACATCAAAGTGTAAGGTAACATTTGGTAGTAAATATAAATTTAGTAAAGATAAGTCGATGACAGTATTTTATAGGTATTGTCATGAAAACGACCATGACAATGATGATGTCAACGGGCATTTGATTGGATTGGCTATGGATATCAGTTGGTAGTTGGTGAATTGTTGACGTTGTCACTTGGGTGAGACGTGGCGAGGTTGTTAAAAAATTAAAAATGTAGTGGTGGATTAGTTAAAGTTTTTGGCTATTTCATTTATTTTAACTAAATTTGCAAAATCAAAAGAAATATGGGGTGTTCTATTAATTCCCCGCAAAAATAAATAATTAACGAACTATGGGCGTTATTGCTATTTTGATGTTTTTGGCTTTTTCTTTGCATCTTGCTGTTCTTCATTCAGTTACGATGCCCGCATCGCTGGCTT
>JAGHSE010000411.1 GCA_018066015.1 Candidatus Colivivens equi | reverse complement strand
ATCTGCTGCCTGAAGATTACTTAGGAGATAGTCTTTCAACTGTAGAAATTCAGCATCAAAAGTAGTGGTCTGCTTGCCATTTTTATACATCACCTCCCTACCCTCTTTGGGGGAGTATATATATAAGTGATTGGTATTTCTTGCCCCCATAATATCGTCAGCACAGAAAAAAGCACAAGGACGTTGATGCTTAAACAAATCTATACCAAAATTCCATTCATGAGGTTCAATACCCATTACATCTAATATTGTAGGTTGAACATCCATTTGTACTCCCCAAGATTCATTATGCTGAGGCGGTAGTCCTGAATTATAAATCATGAATGGTATGTGGTTATAAGACTGAGGTATTTCATTTTCGGCTTGTCCCCACAAGAGTCCGTGATCTGCAAGTAGTACAAATATGGTATTGGAATACCACGGCTGAGTTTGGGCGGACTCAAAAAATTGTTGTAGTGACCAGTCTGCATACTCTACAATCTGATAATCTATCTTTTTACTTCTTGGGTGGAAATATGGTGGAACCACATAAGGGGGATGGTTGCTTATGCTTAGAATTGTTGCGAAAAATGGTTGTGAAGGGGTTTCATTCAGTTTATTAAGTGCATATCCATATAGGAAATCATCTTGGACACCAAAACTATTAACAACCTTGTCGGATGGATAATTCTCCTGAGAATATATTTCCTCATACCCATTTGTACGAAAGAACGCATTCATATTGTCGTACTGTGATTCGTGGGTCATAAAGAACATAGTTCTGTATCCTAATGACTTCATCACTGTTGGCAGTCCTTCGTAGGACGGAATGTTGGTGCCTTTCATCATATTCCTGTCAAGAACTGCTGGATAGGAATAGAGTGTGGCAAACATTCCTTGATTGGTATGTATGCCTGTAGAATAAAAATTAGTAAATAATATACTCTGACTGGCAAGACTGTCAATAAACGGTGTGAGGTGGTCGGTATTTCCAAAAGTACCCATAAGGTTTGCGCTCATGGATTCCATAAGGATGACTATCAGATTCTTCTTTTGCAAATGAACTCGGGATGATGAAGACAGGGTGTCGGTGTCGGTCTGTATTGCAGGATAATATTTCTTGACATTATTCAATGCCGTCTGAACATCCATCAACGCAAGAGGTTGGTTTTCGGTACGAAAATCATCACGAGTAGTAGCAAGTAGATTAAATGTAGGACTGACTCCAAGTTGATTGAGAAATGCATCATCGCAATAATATGCCGCACTTACCTTTATGGGATTATATCCTGTACGTCCTCTGATGCCGAATATACACAACCCCATCATGGTAATGCCAATGCAGATTGTAGTCCAACGATGTGAGGGATTTATGTCTGATACTACCGTCTTGTGCATCAGTAGGTTTGTAAACAACACAAACAACACAACAAGGATTATAAATCCTATCAATGGTGGATAATATGATGGTTCGCCAAATAAGAGTCCAAAGGTCTGAGTACCGTATTCAGCCCAATTCCAAATACTGGAATTTATATTCTTGAAGAAATACTGAAAATATGGAATATTAGCAGCAGAAACAAAAAACACAACCGACCACAAAACCTGCATCCAAATCAAGACTGGACGTAGGAGATGTTTTCCAGCATACCCAAATGTGCAACTCACCATACAAACAAAGAGAGGCACGATGAGAATGTAACATCCAATTACATTGTCGAACCATAGTCCACGAAGGAATGCTCCCAGTGGAAGAAATGTATGATTTACTGTCTCAGCCGACAACATGTTGTGACAAACAATGAATAATGCACAACGAAGTAACGTTGTCAATATCAACCCAGTGATATGAACACTGAGTAAAAATCTTAAAATCTTGAGAAAACTACGCATGATTAGTCGTTATGGACGCTCACCATTATAACTATTTACAAAATAGCCAGGACGATTTTTCACCTCTTTAAATACTTTTCCAAGATATTCTCCGATAATACCGATACAAAGTAGTTGGATTCCACCAAGGAAGAGGATTGTAATCATGATAGTAGGAAATCCCTGTACGGGTTCGGAAAATACTAATGTTGTTACCATTATATATAGTAGGTATATAAATGCGACAACCGAGACAGCACCTCCCAGTATGGAAGCAATGCGCAGAGGGGCTGTTGTATAAGACGTCAGGCCGTTAAGGGCAAGATTGAGCAAGGCAAGAAAGTTCCATTTGGATTTACCAGCCACACGTTGTTTCTGGTCGTAGTATATACCCTTCTTGTGAAACCCAATCCAACTACACATGCCCTTTGTATTGCGTTCAGTTTCTCTCATACGACGTAATGCGTCAATACAGGTACTGTCAAGCAGACGAAAATCACCAGTATCTATCTGAATCGGTATTGACGTAACATCCTGCAATATGCGATAATAGAGTTGCGAGGTCTTTTTCTTTACCCATGTTTCCTTGGATGTACGCCGCTGGGCATAGACATCATCATAACCTTCTTCCCAATATTGAAGCATATCGGGTATGACATTAATAGGATGTTGCATATCGGCATCCATGAAGATAACTGCATCTCCGTTGATATAGTCAAGTCCTGCCATCATTGCTATCTCTTTGCCGTAATTACGAGAAAGGTCTAAATAACTGAAATGACTATCTTGGGTATGCTGATTGATCATACATTCCAGAGTGGCATCGGTGCTTCCGTCATTCACTAATAGAAATTCCCAATTATAATTAGGATTCATTTCAAGCACTTGCTGCATGTTCTCGACTATCAAAGGGAATGATTCTGCCTCATTGTATGCTGGTATGATAATTGATACTGTCTTCATCTTTTATTTTCAAAATAATATGGTTACAAAATTACAAAAAATTTCAACAAGTGCCAAAGGATTTTGATATCTATCATTTTTTTTATAACTTTGCAGTTACGCAATTTAAAAATAGAGATTTTTTCGATGGTTTTACTCAGTTTTGATACAGAGGAATTTGATGTTCCACGTGAACATGGAGTTGATATTTCACTTGAGGAGGGTATGAAGGTATCAATATTTGGTACTAACTGTATTCTTGATATTCTAAAAGCAAACGATGTGAAGGCTACTTTTTTCTGTACTGCTAATTTTGTACAGAATGCGCCTGATGTGATGCAACGCATAATTGCAGAGGGGCACGAAGTGGCATGTCATGGGTGTGATCATTTTAATCCTAAGTCATCGGATGTTCGTGACTCAAAAAAGATAATTGAAGATGTTCTTGGAATTAAGTGTTATGGGTATCGTCAACCAAGAATGTTTCCTGTAGATGATACCGAAATTGAAGAGTGTGGGTATTCTTATAATTCTTCTCTCAATCCTGCGTGTATTCCAGGCAGATATATGCATCTCACTACTCCACGCACTTTTTTCATGAAGGGGAATGTCATGCAAATACCAGCTTCGGTCACTCCTTATTTTCGTATTCCTCTCTTTTGGCTTGCGTTGCATAATTTTCCTGAATCTTTATATCATTCGTTTGTGAATTTGGTAATTAAACATGATGGGTATTTTACTACATATTTCCATCCTTGGGAATTTTATGAACTCAAAGAACATCCTGAATTCAAGATTCCGTTTATCATAAAGAATAATTCTGGTAAAGTATTGATAAGGCGTTTGGATAGGTTTATCAAAATGCTAAAATCAAAAGGTGAAGATTTTATCACTTATTCAACATTTGTATCTATAAAAAATGGAATGTAAGAGTATGAAATCTATTACAAGGGAAGACATATTTCGATTTTTGCGTTTTGGTGTCGTAGGTGTCATTGCTGTTGGTATTCACTACATTGCTTATTATATACTTCTGCAATGGTGGAATCCTTCACTTGCTTATGCAGCAGGGTATTTTATTAGTTTCTGTTGCAACTATGTTATGACAACATTTTTCACATTCAAGCAAAAGACTTCTGCCAAGAATGCAATTGGGTTCTCTATAAGTCATGTCATCAATTTCTTCATCGAATTAGGTATCCTCAACTTGTTGTTATGGCTTGGGGTGGATGAAAAAATAGCGGGCATCGCCACTATGATAGGTGCATGCCCGATAAATTTTATTATGTTACGGTTTGTCTATTTGTGGAAAAGATAGACCTCTAAGAACTGACGATTTTCCAACTTGTGAAGTGACGTATATACTGGACCTTGGAAATAATATCCTTGTGATTCAAAATCTACTTTGCGTAACTCAAAATCCTCCTTGCCTATCAGTAAGAGGCCTGAATCAGGTTGAGATTTCTTGAAGTTGTCAACTTTATCTCCAGAGTAAAAATCCATACCATACATACGCAGTTTATCACCTTTAGATTGTTCGCCTATCTCAACATATTCATACATGTGACCTGCTACATCTCCTAGTTCGGTACTTAAGGCACACACTGCAACTGCATCACTCTTGACGGAACGTAAGTTCATCACTGCATTCTTATAAGACCCTTCAATTGCTATGTATATTGATAAAATAATAAGCATTGAATTTATGTCCTATTTGGTTGGATTTTCTAAACACCCACCAGTATCCACATACGAATGTAGGAATTAGTATAAGGATAATTTCCCACCAAGAACTAATATCACCTATTGCATTGAGTGTTGCAATATTATCTGCAGCATGTTTGCCTTCAAATAGTGTTTCCGGAATTATTTTTATCTTGCATACTATGTAGGCTACAAACATCAACAAGCCACATACGGATAGGAAATCTGTATAGTATGTCAGTGATTTTTTATTATTCTCAGCCAACCATATCATCAGTTTAGCAATGAAATATGCTACGAATGAATACATTGGTAGTATATAAGAACTACGCTTGCTTTCTGGAATAGTGTAAAAGACTAATATCAATACGGAGCCAATAAATGAATACATAGTGACATCGTCTAAATGCTTAAACCATGATACAAAGCGTTTCACAACTGGTTGGTCAGTGCAGCATTGCAAATGCTTTACATGATTCAAGCTGAATAGACTGAAAAGTGCTATTACGGTGAATGGCACAAGACCATAAACTAATGTAATAGTTGTAAACCACCATGGCTCGACACATGATTTATACCCCATTGCATGGAGCATACGACCTACGTTTTCTTCATATAGCATATCATATAGCTCCTGGCCTCCTGGCATCTTGCACGCAAAATATAACCATACAGCAAAAGGAATAAATGCTATAATGGCACATAACAGCAGTTTCCAACATACGCTCCAAAAGTTCTTGCCTTTTAGTAATAGGAATAAACCTATCACAGCACATGGTATGATGAATCCTACAGGCCCCTTTGCAAATGTTCCTAATGCCATGAGTATAATTGCTATGAAAGGAATACGTTTTATACCTTGTTCGTACCAACGGTAGAACATATAGAATGCCCCTATTGTCAATGCTGTCAGCAACATATCAATTCGACAAATAGAACCTGTCTTGTGCATTTCCATACATAGCATACAAATCAATGCTGTTATGATGCCTTCGGCACGAGGGCGTCTGCGGGCATAAAACAAAAATGTCGTTACTACTACTGCGGTCAGTGATAATACTGACGGTACGCGGGAGGTGAATTCTGTAACTCCTCCAAGAATATATGATACTGCTGCTACTACCCAATAAAAGAACATTGGTTTGAATGGTGTGTCACCACCACTATTCAATGGTAGTATCCAATTTCCTGTATCTAAGATGGAATAGGCTACGATTGCCTCACGAGGTTCGCCTTTGGTATTATACTCTGTTAGTCCCATAAATGGGAGCAAAGTCAACACACACACTGCAAAAAGCAGCCAAAATATTTGTTTGTTTGTCAGTTTCATGCTGACAAAGTTAGCGTTTTTTTATGAATCTCACAAAAAAATTCTTACCTTTCGCTCGCTATGCTCCCGCAAGGTACTCACGCTCGACAATAAAAATAAATTTTGATTTATTTTGTATTTTGCTCGCTTAATCGTACCTTTGCATTATCTTTGAATTTATAGAACTTTAAACATATAAAAGAATGAAAAAAGCAATGTTAATGATTCTCGACGGATGGGGAATCGGTGAAAAGGGAAAAGGTGATGTGATTTATCAAACTCCTACTCCTTATATGGATTATCTCAATGCTACATACCCTCATAGCCAATTGTTAGCTAGTGGTGAAAATGTTGGGTTGCCTGATGGACAAATGGGCAATTCTGAAGTAGGACACCTGAATATCGGTGCTGGCAGAATTGTATTCCAAGACTTGGTGAAAATCAACCACGCATGTAAGGATAATAGCATTTATCAGAATCCTGAAATCAAAAATGCTTTTGAATATGCACACAGTTCTGGTAAGAGCGTACACTTAATGGGACTGACAAGTGATGGTGGTGTTCATAGTGAATTATCTCATGCTTTCAAATTGATGGAAATAAGCCAAAAATATGGAATTGAAAATACTTATTTCCATTGTTTCATGGACGGACGTGATACTGACCCTAAGAGTGGAATTGGTTTTATCAAAGAGGCGCTTGAGAAATGTGAAGAAACTGGTTGTAAAATTGCTTCTATTATCGGACGTTTCTATGCGATGGATCGTGACAAGAGATGGGAGCGTATTAAAGTGGCATACGACCTTCTTGTTAAGGGCGAAGGTAAACAAGCTACTGATATGATTCAGGCTATGCAGGAAAGTTATGATGAAGGGGTGACTGATGAATTTATCAAACCAATCAATAATTCAACTATTGATGGTACTATCAAAGAGGGGGATGTCATCATATTCTTCAACTACCGTAACGACAGAGCAAAGGAAATTACTATTGTACTTACTCAACAGGATATGCCTGAACAAGGAATGAACACTATTCCTAATCTTCATTATTTCTGCATGACTCCTTACGATGCTTCATTTCAGGGTGTGCATATTTTGTTCCCTAAGGAAAATGTTGTAAACACACTAGGAGAATATCTTTCAAAACAAGGCAAAAAACAACTCCATACTGCTGAAACTGAGAAATACGCTCACGTCACATTTTTCTTCAATGGTGGACGCGAGACTCCTTTTGAAGGCGAAGATCGTATATTAGTGAATTCTCCAAAGGTTGCTACATACGACTTGAAACCTGAAATGAGTGCGTATGAAGTGAAGGACAAATTGGTAGAACAACTTAAACGCGATTATTATGACTTTATTGTTATTAATTTCGCAAATGGTGATATGGTTGGACACACTGGTGTGTACGAAGCTATTGAAAAAGCTGTCGTAGCTGTTGATGCTTGCGTAAAGGAGGTTGTTGAAACTGCAAAAGCTGTAGGTTATGAGGTGATTATCATTGCTGACCACGGAAATGCAGATAATGCCGTCAATGCTGATGGTTCCCCTAATACTGCCCACTCTTTGAATCCTGTTCCTTGTATTTACGTCACTGAAAACAAAGATGCGAAGGTGGGAAATGGGGTTCTTGCTGATGTCGCTCCTTCTATTCTTCATATTATGGGACTGGAACAACCAGAGGAAATGACGGGTAAGAATCTAATTGATTAATTACTGCTTAATTTTGAAAATATGCGCAGAAGCCGACTTGACAAATCTAATCGCCAGTTCCTTTGGGGTACCATGGGATTGGCGATTGTTGTTCTGATTCTCATTTTTGCAATGATGTATCTTTCGTTTTAGGGGTGTTCTATTAATTTCATTTTAGGTGATTTTGACTTTTGTCTTCCTCCTTCGCACCTCGCCCCCGATGCAGCCTGAAAGGCTAATCTGTTCCTCGCCCAGGACAAGCGGAGCGACACCCTGGGTACAAAGAAAAAGCCAAAAACATCAAAATAGCAATAACACCCATAGTTCGTTGATTATTTATTTTTTGCGGGGAGTTTTCAACGAGCCGAATGCAGAGTCAAACTTGTTTGAACTATGCTGAGGTGAGGCAGAAAATGCGGGAACCGAATTAATAGAACACCCCTTTAAAGCTTGCCACCCCTGAGCCTTGAGATCAAATTCGTTGCCGTCACGAGTGATAAGACGTTTGCCAAGTTCTTTCTTTGTAATGTGACCAATGAGTTTGATGCCCTCAATTTGTTCTATTTTGTCGTGATGAG
>JAGHSE010000061.1 GCA_018066015.1 Candidatus Colivivens equi | reverse complement strand
AAATCAATATGAAAGCATTTGTGTTTCCAGGACAAGGTTCACAGTTCATAGGTATGGGAAAAGACCTTTATGAATCTAATTCTCAAGCAAAGGAGTTGTTTGAAAAAGCAAACGAAATACTTGGATTCAAAATAACCGACATCATGTTTGAGGGTACAGACGAAGATCTCAAACAAACTAAGGTGACACAACCAGCCGTGTTCCTGCATTCCGTAGTTTCTGCATTATGTTATATGCAAAATACAGGACTTATCCCAGACATGGTCGCAGGGCATTCGTTGGGCGAGTTTTCAGCACTTGTAGTATCAGGAGCCCTGAGTTTTGAAGATGGGCTGAAACTAGTATATGCAAGGGCAATGGCTATGCAGAAAGCATGCGAATTAAAACCATCAACAATGGCTGCTATTATTGGCTTGGACGAAGTTACTGTGGAAAAAGTGTGTGCAGAAGTAAATACGCCAGACAATATTGTTGTTGCTGCAAATTACAATACTCCGATTCAAACAGTTATTTCTGGAGATATTGATGCAGTCAATGTTGCTTGCGAGAAGATGAAGGAAGCTGGAGCAAAACGTGCCTTACCGCTCAAAGTCGGAGGGGCTTTTCATTCTCCTCTTATGTTCCCTGCCCAGGAAGAACTGCATAATGCAATTGAGAATACGGAATTTCATACACCTAAGTATGCAGTGTACCAAAATGTAGATGGTAAGGGGCATACCATACCTGAAGAAATAAAGCAAAACCTCTTACTACAGTTGACTTCTCCAGTTTATTGGACAAAGGAAGTGGTAAGCATGATAGCTGATGGCGCTACAGAATTTATTGAATGCGGTCCGGGAAAAGCATTGCAAGGAATGTTGGCAAAGATTGACCGACAAATCAATGCTCATGGTACAGACACAGAAACCACTACTAATTGATACTTGTAGTGGATAAAAAGATAGTTATTTATCAAGTGCTGCCTCGATTGTTTGGGGCAAATTCTACGACGTGCATACACAACGGCAGTAAGGCACAGAATGGATGTGGGCATTTTTCTGACTTTACCAAGAAGGCTCTAAATGAAATTAAGCAGTTGGGTGCCAACTATATATGGTACACTGGCGTGCTGGCACATGCTACTAAAAGTGACTATTCTAAATACGGAATTCCAAATGATGATATTCAATTAGTTAAAGGCAATGCTGGAAGTCCGTATGCTGTGAAAGATTATTACGACGTAGATGCAGACCTTGCAGATAATGTGGCAGAACGTATGAACGAATTTGTCAAACTCGTAAATAGAAGTCATGAGACAGGATTGAAGGTCATAATTGACTTTGTGCCTAACCATGTGGCTGCTGAGTATAAAGGTATGCTTAATCCGTTCAATGATGAAAACTACTACCCAGGACATATTCATGACGGAGACTGGACAGATACTGCAAAATTGAATTATGGAAATCATGACACTTGGCAGAAGATGGTTGATATTCTGCTATTCTGGTTGCAAAAAGGTGTGGATGGTTTTCGATGCGATATGGCAGAACTTGTGACGTGCTCGTTTTGGAATTGGGCTATCCCACTCGTAAAATCACGTCATAAAGATGTGATTTTCATAGCTGAAGTGTATAATCCTCATGAATATCGTAATTACATCTACTACGGACATTTTGATTATTTGTATGACAAAGTAGGATTATATGATACCCTGAAAAACGTGATACATGGACAATCAGCATCTTTGATTACTCAATGTTGGCAATCTGTAGATGATATTAAACCACACATGGTGAATTTTCTTGAAAACCATGACGAACAACGTTTGGCATCAGAGGCTTTTGCAGATGATGCAAGAAAGGGGCGCCCTGCCCTACTCGTCTCTGCGTTGATGGGAACCAATCCATTTATGCTGTATTTTGGACAAGAACTTGGTGAAAGAGCACATGACGCTGAGGGGTTCAGTGGGCAGGATTGTCGTACAAGTATATTTGATTATTGGACTATAGACTCAGTACGTAGATGGAGAAATAATGGAAAATTTGGCAATGAATTGTTGACAAAAGATGAAAAGTCATTAAGAGATTTTTATACGAAAATATTGAATCTTTGTAATGATGAACCAGCACTGCAAAAAGGATTGTTCTTTGACATAATGTATGCAAACTATGACAATATGGAAATGGATACCAATAAGGTTTATGCATTTTTGCGAGGTGTTGAAGGTCAGTTGATATTAGTAATGGCAAATTTCTCAGATGAAAATTTGAAAGTGAAAGTGAAGATACCTGCTCATGCGTATGACTATATGAACATTCCAAGAAAGGATAATGCGTCAGGTAGAGATTTACTGCGAAACCAAACTGAGACTTATTCACTTATGCCAGATGTTGCCATTGATATAGATGTGCCAGCATGGAATGGTAGAGTTATAAAATTTGAATATTAATCTTAAATTAAATATGAATAGATTTTTTGCTTGTGTCGTAGCTATGATGTTTGCGACAATATCTTTTGCTCAGACTGTAAATTACATGGACTCCTTGGCAAATCTTTCTGCATCAGTGCTTAATGCGGATAATAAAACTGATAATGTAGAACTAGATCCACTGCTCTATCAGATATTCGGTCCTGCCATATATTATAAAGGTGTAACTTCACAATTTATGGATATGAGTGATACTGATGATGAGCTACTGGCCAGCAGAAATAATCTGCTGATGGATATGTATATGAAATTCCCTGATAATTTCGCATTCTATGACGAGCAGTTTGAGACAGAGACATTAATATCAAAAGCTACCGAACCTGAGAAAGTTGCCGATGAAATCAAAGAAGTCTTGACTGATGTGGTCAAAAATGATGAACTACCTCAGATGGAGGATTCTCTTGAGATTGGTTTGCAGATAGAAAAACCAAATTTCTGGAAGAAGAGTGGTAAATTTGCCTTGCAGTTTACTCAAAACTATATATCAGACAACTGGTATAAAGGTGGAAATAATAACGGAACAATGCTGGCAACAGTATTGCTCGAAGCAAAATATGATGACACTAAGAGAGTCAACTGGGAAAACAGACTTGATATGCGACTTGGGTTTGTAACTGCTACAGCGGATACATGCCATACGTTCATAACAAATAATGACCGTTTGAATGCATATAGCAAACTAGGCATTAAGAGTACAAAGTCGTGGAATTACGCACTTTCTGCAGAAGCCACCTCACAGTTTATGCCTGGATACAAGGCTAATAATAAGAATGTATTTTCAGACTTTTTGGCACCACTAGATGTGAATGTCTCTCTTGGTTTTGATTATAAACCAGCTTTGAAAAATGGCAACACATTGTCTTTGGCGCTTTTACCTCTGTCATATAAATTTAGATATATCAATACTGATGAAGATAATATTCATGTCGTATATGGACAACCTGCTGACTTCAAACAAGACTGGGGATCTAAAATTGAATTCAATACGAAGTTTACATTAGTTAAGAACCTTACATGGAGATGTCGCTTCTATTGTTTTACTTCTTATAAATATTTCGAAAGTGAAATGGAAAATGTATTCTCTTATGCTTTTTCAAAGTATCTATCAACAGAACTTTATACCCTCCTGCGTTTTGGCGATAATCGTAGTAAAAACTTTTATGATAGTAAACTAGGATATTTCCAATTTAAGGAATATCTTACATTCGGGTTAGCATATTCTTTCTAAGAAATGTTAACAAGCACGAACCGCGATGAAGTAAGTGAAATTTTTGCAAGATATTTTTTTCGAAATGTTTACAATAAGGATTTTAGACAACTTTTTTGTAAAAAATTTTTAATTTTGAATATTATTGCTTAAATTTGCATTCCGATTGCGGAATTTAGAAATGCATATTTATTAACAACATAAAATATAACGAATAAGCTATGACAAAAGCAGAAATCGTAAAGCAAATTGCAGAATTGACTGGCACAGACAAAGCCATAGTATTGAACATTGTAGAAGCTTTTATGACTACAGTGAAGGATGACATGATTAAGGGTAATGATGTGTATCTCCGTGGATTTGGTTCATTTATTCTTAAGAAACGTGCAGAGAAGACTGCTCGTAACATTTCAAAGAATACAACTTTGATAATACCAGAACATAATATCCCTGCATTCAAACCTGCAAAGACTTTCCTCAACGCAGTATCAGGAATCAAGTAAGCATATAATCAATGGCTGATGAGTCTAAATAATAGACTTAAGCTAGACAAATATATTATAACT
>JAGHSE010000354.1 GCA_018066015.1 Candidatus Colivivens equi | reverse complement strand
TGATACGCCAGGAGAGGGTAGAGGTGCTACCGGTGGTTCCGGCAATCCTCTCGCGATTGTGGCAGGCTCCAGAAGCCTCTGAGGCGCTCCAGGACGTGCGATGTATACTCAGTGGTGGAGATCATCTGCCACGCTCGTTAGTGAGGCTCACACAGCAGAATTTAGGCGCTGTGCTATACAACCTTTATGGCACGTCAGAGGCCGGATTCTTTGTGTTGGCAAAACCGCAGGAACTGTGTTCGGCTGACCGTGAAGGATTGTTAGGAAAACCGATCATGGGAGTGCGATGCGAGGTGCGAGAGCCCGATGCACAGGGAGTCGGTTCGCTATGGGTACGCTCCGCATGGGCCATGAGTAGCCGACAGGATCAGTGGCAGAATACTGGCGACCTGGTATCGCGCGATGCGAATGGCTATCTCTATCACCACGGCCGCGCTGACCGTATGGTGGTGTGTGGTGGCGTGAACGTCTATCTGGATAACGTGGAGCGCGTGCTACTTGCACATCCTGACGTGGCTAACGCTCGCGTCTATCCTGTAGCACATCCAGACTTCGGCCAGGTGCTGCATGCTAACGTGGAGCTGGCTACAACTACCGATCATCCGCTAACTTCGGAGGAACTTCGCCAATGGCTCTCCAGCCGCCTCTCGCGTGCAGAGATGCCACACGACATCACCTTCGGCCGTATAGACCTACTCTCCACGGGAAAGAGTTTCGCGAAAAAAACTAACGTCCCTTAATATCCCTTAATGTCCCTTAATATCCCTTAGAATCCCTTAAAAAATATGATTCAATCCCTTCAAGGCAAGACCCCCGTCATTGCCAAAACCGCATTTATCGCCGAAACCGCAGCCGTAATAGGTGACGTAGTCATTGGCGAAGAGACCTCCGTATGGTATAGCGCCGTAGTGCGAGGTGACGTGAATAAGATTCGCATCGGCGATCGTGTCAGCATCCAGGACTGCACCTGTCTGCATTGCGCCGAGAACGACGCGTGGATACAGATCGGCAATGACGTCACCGTCGGCCACAACGTGTGTCTGCATGGCTGTAAGATCGACGATAACGTACTCATTGGCATGGGTAGCACCGTACTCGACAATGTGCATGTCGCTACAGGTTCGATCGTCGCAGCTGGCGCGCTTGTCCTGTCTGGCACCGAGATCGGTCCTGGAGAACTATGGGGAGGCGTTCCTGCCAAGCTCATCAAGAAGCTCTCGCAAGCCGACATCGACCGTATCATCACACCGCTGCCACACCACTATCAGTACTGGACAAAGGAGTATCTGGCGGCCTCACAAGCCTCAGAAAAGTAAAAATAAGCCTTCTTTGCATCAAAAAAGCGAAATAATCAGCCAAAAATTTGGATTATTCGGTCAGAATACCTATCTTTGCACCCGCTTTTGCCGAAGTGGCTCAGTTGGTAGAGCAACGCATTCGTAATGCGTGGGTCACGGGTTCGAGTCCCGTCTTCGGCTCTGTGTTTTCTAAAAAGCAATTAAGATGGTATTGCCCGTGAGGGTCGTACCATCTGTTTTTTTACTTAGCTTTTGTTTCGTTTGATACTTCCAGTGTGAGTCTTTTCAGAACCCACGCTGGAAAATTTTTAATGTCTAAAAAGAAAAATGTTTCTAAATACATCGTCCAAGCACAAAACCATAGACGTGTATCAGGTTATGGTTTCGTTCTGAACTAAAACCATAGACGAGTATCAGGTTATGGTTTCGTTCAAGCACAAAACCATAGACGCGTACCAGGTTATGGTTTCGTTCAAGCACAAAACCATAGACGCGTACCAGGTTATGGTTTCGTCCAAGCACAAAACCATAGACGCGTACCTGGTTATGGTTTCGTCCAAGCACAAAACCATAGATGAGTACCAGGTTATGGTTTCGGACAACTCGAAGCGTTACGAATCTACTTTAACGAATTCCTCCATCGAGATACTCTGGATGATTACGAATAGAAAACAGGAACGTGGCATTGTTTCCGCTCCTTTTTTCTCTTTTTTACAGCTTACAAAACGTTTTTTTATGTTTCACAGCATATTTTTATGTTTTTCTGCCAAGAGAATAACCAACCGAACAATATTTCTATTATCTTTGCATCGTCAAAGGGCGGCTCGTAGAGTTAAATCCTTTGCAATAACTAGAAGGCGTTTTTCGCTGTCCACAATGTCGAAACCTAGGAAATTTTAACAGCAGTTGGATAGATGAATAGCACTTCTCGTTCGGCTTTGTATATGGCCGATGCTGTACTATTTGGTGCAGTGTCTATTTACATATAGGGCTGGGCGTGGAGTATTGTTTCATTATCTTTACTGCATAGGCTTTCCTAGGGCCCGACATTGAAAGGACGTGAAACAAGATTCCACGTCTTTTTTGTGTATGTATAGCTGCTGAATTTGGGAGTCTTATAGGTGCTGGTTGTTTATGAAAACATTATTTGATTCTTTGTTTTTTTCTTTTATAGGTTTATCTATATTTTGTAGTAGTTGCTCTTCCTCTGGTTCAAGTGAGACGACACATATTTCTTTCAAAGAGAGTTCTGGCGATAGATGGGGTATCATTACTGCCGATGGTGAGATACTGATCTCAGATGAATATGATCAAGCTCCAACTTCTGTCATTAATGATATTTTTTACGTGCCTACTAATGGCGGTTTTGAAATGTATAATGTGAAAGAACCAACTAAGCCTATTGGAGATAAATATGATTATGTTTCAAAATTTAGTAAGGAGATAGGAGTGACTCCTATTGGCATAAATGGGAAACCAATAACGTATATTGATAAGTCAGGAAAGGAGCTTTTCTCATTACCTGCTGAATATTGGCATGCTGAGTCATTCTATGCTGGTTATTCTAAAATTGCGAAATTTGATAATTGTATGTGGCATTATGGAGTTGTTGATAAAGAAGGAAATATTTTTATGCCAAAGAAGTACTCAATTGTCGCGGCTTTAGGTGATAATACTTTTAGTGCGTATATGTTTGGGGATAAGGACAGCATACGCTATATAATTAATTTGAATGAGGAACAATTACATAAGTTCAAAGGTACCGTTCGAGGATATGACAAAGAGAATGGGGTTTATATCTATGAAGAAGATAATAAGAGAGGATTGCGTAAATATGATGGCGATATTATAATACGAGCTAAGTATGATTCGTTAATGTTTATTGGCGAAAAATATCTAAAAGCCTATGTAAATGGGGAATGGGGGCTTGTTGACTTCGCGGGAAACACCATTGTCGGCCATAAATATGCTTCAATTAGTGAAGTTGATGGTAGTCTATTTACTGCAAAAAAAGAATTGTCAGGAGGATATGGACTTATGAACATTGATGGAGATCGTATATTGAAATTTGAATTTGATAGTCTTTATTTTTTTAATGGGAAGCTTCTAGGGAAAAAGATGAACGAAAAATATTGGACCATAATGTCTTCTGACGGAGAGTCCATTGCCGATTATTCTAATTGTAGTTTTGGTTGGTTTGAAAATGTACATTATGTAAATTTTGATGCATACAGACTAATTGTTGATTTGTTTGATAGAAATGGACAAAATGCTACAGATGATTTATATGGTAATGAAGGCTTCAAGAATCCAAATATAACACAGAATGTGTTAGAAAAGTATTCAACAATGAGATTTGGGTATCTTTGGTGGACGTACTTGTGGGATGATCTATATTATCCGGAATATGAGACCGAGTTTGGTTCTATGAAGCACACTTATGGCTATCCTTCTAATTTTGAGGATATAAATATATGCTGTTTTAAATGGCATCTGGATTTTTCAGAAAAAGGGAAAGAAAAGATTACTGAACTGAAGTCTGATATTGATAAGGCAATTATGAATCAAGGGTTCCCAAATAAAGAGATAGAGGAAGGCATTTGTTATTTCAAAAATGATAAGCATAAATTGGTATATGAATTTAGTGACGCAGCTCTTGACATATATATTATGCCAGTTCAGTAAATAAGACTAGTTCCTCGTATGTCTTGAAAATAAAAAACAATCAATAATAACCGTATATGAAAAAACGTCTTGCTTTTGTTCTCGCATTGACTGCATATTTGTGTGTTTCATGCGGAGAGAGTTCAGAAAATCAGAGTGATGCACCTTCTTATTATCCTTTCAAGGAAAGTTCCAGTGACAATTGGGGATTAGTAGATGCCAAAGGAAAAGTATTAGTCGAAGATGAATTTAAGGTTCAAACTACCTCCGTTCATAATGGTATTTTCTTCACACTCACTGATGGCGGCTATGAAATGTATTCAATTAGCGATCCAACCAAAAGCATTGGCGAACGCTATAAGGATATCGCCCTTTTCCTGTCAGATATTACTCCCTCTGTAATGAAGTCTGAAGGTATTAAATACATTGACAAGAAAGGAAAGGTAAAGTTTGAGCTTCCTTTAACCTATGTACAGGCATCTTCTTTCAACAACGGCTATTCCATTATTGTAGATGAAGAAGGTCATAATGGAGTTGTTGATATGGATGGAAATATCTACCAGCCTGGAAAATTTTCTATTGTAGACGTGTTAGGAAAGAATAAGTTCCTAGCAATGAAAAATGATAATGATGGAGAAGAGCAGTTCTTCATAATCAACGATAAGAACGAAGAACAGAAGAAACTTAAATCAGGGTTTGTCTGTTTTTCTCCTGATCAGAAGTATTATGTTTTCAAAGATGACGGGGAGTATGGCGTTCGTAAATCTAAGGATGATGAAGTAATAATCCGTGCTAAATATGAATTTGCATATTTCTTGAACAATGATTATGTCGCTGTGGTAAATAGCGATGGTGTTGGCATAATGAATACAAGCGGAGAAGTCAAAATCAAGAATAAGTATAAGGAGATCATTGGATATAGAGATGGTAATTTTATTGCCAAAAGAGATGCCAGTGATGGATACGGATTACTCGATATGGATGAAGACAGAACTTTGAAATTTGAGTATAGTCTTCTTCAGTTCCTTCCCAATAGCTCAAATTTGCTGGCGAAGAAAGAAGGTGATAAGTCCTATTATATCATTAATCAAAAAGGTGAAACAATTAAAGAATTTGCAGAATTTGACGAGACCGGGATTCCTTCTCAAATTGAAACAATGTTGATTCCTGCTCAGTATTCTCGCTATCTGATATATCCACTAATGTATGTAGAGAGCGATTATTTCGATGTCTATGGATTGGTCGGCTCTATTCTGAAAATGGACAATAAGAATTCTTCAGATCTGTATGGATATGAGAATATGACCCCAACCACTTGTAAGAACAATATGTTTCCTAATCTCAAAGTTAGTCAAGTAGAGAATGATGGAGACTTAGAATGGACACCATGGGTCGATTCAAAAGATAGTAATAAATACGGTTCTGTGTCGTATCGTTTGGGTTTTAATGAATTTACCTATGTCGTGTATAATTTCTATACTCCTGAGTATTATTTGTCAGAGAGAGGTAAATGTGTAGCAATAAAGATTAAATTAAAACTCAATACAAAGTCTTCTTCTCATTTTGACCAAATAGAAGAGTCTTTTGGCAAGTATGTCAAAACCTTTGGCTTTACTAATTCTGAGTCATATGAAGACGAAGATGGAAATGCCTATGTCGCATGTTACTACAATGATAGGCACGCATTGCGAGTAGAGTTTGAGAAATGGAATAATAGCATGACAGTTTTTATTTATCCAGCAGGAGTTCAGGACTTGGGTGCACTTAAGAATTGGTAATTATTTTGATACATTCGTCATCTTGCTGTAAGCTGATAGTGGGGTGACGAATGATCTTTTTATTTCTATTCAAATCTATGAAGAAACGAATTGCCCTCTTATTCATTTTAGTGATTTTCTCTGCCTCTATACCGCAATTGTGGGCAGAAAAGATTAAATATGGAAAGTATGTTATATACGAAGGTCCAACCATAAAGCAGGAAGGTAAAAAGATTCCTTCTGGGGAAGGTGTCCTTTATATAAAAAACATTGACAAAAATGAGCCGGATGTTGTGACTGTGGCAGGAACATTTGAAGGTGGTGTTGTGACTAGTGCGATCATTCGATTAGGCTTGGCTGCTATATTCGAAGGACGTATAGGGTTTGACGTGGGAAATTCAAAAGCTGGTGATAATATCTCATTATTGTTTTATGAGGGATTAGTTCGTATTCCGTCTGAAGAACAACCTTTTGAGGTCGCTCCCAATAGTCAGTCCAGGGCAAATGTTTGTTATGATTATAAACAAAAGGTGGTTTTGCCAAGTTGGCCTGATTGGGAATCTGTATATCAAAAGGATGCAAAATATGAAACTAGAGTATTTTCGGGGCAGACGACCAAACAAGGAAACTTAAAATTCAAAGAGGGAAAGTATACATTTACAGGAACACCAATCAATGGTACTATTACAGATAAGAAGGGCAACACGTTTTCTGGCGATATAGTTAGTGGTAACTCAAAAGGAAAAATAGTCTTTTCAAATGGCGATTGGGCAGAAGGTACTTTTGATTCAGACTTGGAGAATGGTCTTGTGAATTGGAAGTTAATTACAGGAAACTGTGATATGGATATCTACGCAGGACATTTTATTGGTTCTATGGAAAAGAAGAAACTTTCCAAGGGTACATTCACATTAAAAGATGGAGGATGTTATGAAGGAACTTGGAAGGATGGAGTTTTCTATAATGGCACCTCTTCGGGAAATATTACCACAGGGAATTATAATGCTACGAAAGAGTATAAAGGGTATTTCAATGGTACTTGGGAAGATGGAATATTTGTCAAAGGTGATTGCTCTTGTGATAAGATGCCGAATCATGATTTCAAACATTTTAAGGGTAATGTTGATAAGGATATTCTTTCTGGCTTATTTGATTATGGGAAATATAAGTTCCAGGGTCGTCTAAAGAATGATATTCCTGACGGATATTGCCAATATACCAGGAACCAAGCAGATAGTATTATTGGAACATGGCAGGATGGAAGATGTCTTGAGGGCGTATTTAAGATTAATGTAAACAACACTCCTCTTTCGGGGACAATAAAAAACTCAGACAAAGGACCTGTTTTTTCTTTCTATAATAATGGTAATTTGTTTTTGGAAGCGGAGTACTATTGTAATCCCAAAGAGTATTTTTTAGTCTTTGAAAAAGATGTGAAAAATAAGTTCAGGGAACTAGAGAATGCAGACAACATAAAGCAGAATGCAGACAACATAAAGCTTGAGAGAGAGGAACTAGAGAAGAAAGAGTTGATGATTACTAATTTGATTAGTAGTCAACCACGATTGACTTCCTCCTTGTCTTCCTCTGATTATAAGAAACCTTTTGATTCTAAGATACTTGTAGAAATAAAAGACTATTCTTATTTGTTCTTAAATTCTAATAAAAATGGTGGGTTATG
>JAGHSE010000024.1 GCA_018066015.1 Candidatus Colivivens equi | reverse complement strand
TTAGAGATGAAGCCAAACTTATATTGGGCTTTAACGCGGAGGAACCTAATGTGTTACAAGGTACTGGACAAATTACTACTTTTAAGCAATTGGGGTTTCGCGTGGGTACAAGTGATAAACCCGATGGCTGGTACATCCCCAAAAACACAAATGCTCCTGCAATAGTATTAGAAACGAAGGCGGAAAATGTGAACCTGTGCAAACAACAATGCACAGATGAATTACTGAAAAATATCCGTATCATTCAAAACAAATATGCTAAAGTGGTGGGTATTCTCTATAATGGTAGTGATATTCGTGTGTTTAAGAATGAGGAAGAAATTACTACCATTTCAGCCACGTTACAACACAAAAATTATTATTTAGCCCTCTTTACTCAAAACAAAATAGACAAACAGCAGATATATCGTTTGACCAAACAAATTAACGACTGCTTGCACAATAAATTTGGCATTAAAAACTTGTATCATCGTATGATATTTACCGCCTGTGCGTTGGTGGCAAAGCGATATGGCGCTCCCCTTAACAAGGGAATGGATTTTGACACGATGAAACAAGCCATATTGAGTAAATTGGGAAATGAATTGCAAAGCGACATAAGGCAAAATACCAAACTCCAACTGCTGACAGAGGTATATGGTGAAATCAAGATGAATAGTACCTCCAATCAAGAAGCCATAGACGATTTTATTGAGTGGGTGGCTGCTATTTCAGAGTGCGTCAATTCTGACTATTGGAATGGAGAGGATGTGATGGGTATTTTCTTTAATGAGTTCAACCGATATAAGAAAAAATCCGAATCAGGGCAAATTTTTACGCCCGACCATATCACATCCTTTATGTATCGCCTTTTGGATATTCACCAAGATGACCGCATATTAGATGCTACTTGCGGTTCTGGTGCATTCCTTGTGAAAGCGATGTGCAATATGATTAAAGAGTCTGGCGGTGTGAATACACACGAAGCAGCACAAATCAAGGCACAGCAACTATACGGTATTGAGTTTGACCGCGAAATATTTGCGTTGGCTTGTGCTAATATGCTCATTCACAAGGATGGCAAAACCAACCTTGAACAGATGGATGCACGTAGCAAAGATGCAGCAGATTGGATAAAGAGCAAAGATATTACCAAAGTGCTGATGAACCCGCCATACGAGCGCAAATATGGTTGTATGGAAATTGTCAATAATGTGTTGGAATCTGTGCCAACGGGAACAAAGTGCGCTTTTATTCTGCCAGACAAGAAATTGGAAAAAGACTGGGCAGATGCACGTGCTGGAAATAAAGTACTCAAACATAATACGCTCACAACGATAATTAAGATGCCTGAAAATCTTTTTAATGCAGGTGTAACCACTTCCATCTATGTTTTTGAATCAGGCAAGCCTCAAAATGGACGGGATATTGTCGGTTATTATATAGAAGATGATGGCTTGGAAACAGTTAAGAACCAAGGTCGTCAAGACATCAAGAATCGTTGGCAAGAGATAGAGGATTATTGGATTACTGCTATACAAAATGGTGAGGACTCCAAATACCAAACTAAGCAGATTATTCATCCCAATGAACATCTTAGTTACCAAATGCCGGAGGCTCCTTTTGAGATATACGAAGAAGATTTTATTAAGACTATGATGGATTACGAAATGTTCAAACAAGGTATAGATGTCAAATCCTTTGGCGAACAACTCTTGCAAAAAGTCTTATATGGTAGTACGGTAACCACAAACGAACAATCAACAACCATCGAAATTGCACACTAATATGAAAAAGATAGATACAACACAATGGGGAGAATTTGCCCTAACAGAATTATTTTATCTATGCCTTTCAAGTGGCGATAATAAAGCCAATCTTTTAAACGAAGGAGATATTCCTCTTATCTCGTCTGGTTCTTTTAATAATGGAATATCGAAATATATTGATAAAGGAGACGGAATTAGTGAACTTTTTGAGGGTAATCAAATAACCTTGGATATGTTTGGAAAGGCATTTTATCAGCCTGATTCGTTCTATTCCGTATCTCATGGTAGAATCAATATTTTAAAGCCAAAGTTTACAATGACTTCGTATATTGGACGTTATATAGCGGCGATTATTAATGCTTCAATCGGTCGCAAATACGAGTTCAAAGATATGTGTTGCCAAAAGGAGTTAGTAAAAGAATTTATCAAACTTCCGATAGATGTCAATGGTGACCCTGATTGGGCATATATGGAGGAGTATATGAAAGCCCTTGAAAAACGTGTAACTTGCTCTGTAACAGCACTTAATACCCTACTGGGGGGGG
>JAGHSE010000070.1 GCA_018066015.1 Candidatus Colivivens equi | reverse complement strand
ATATAGACCTTACCTCCACGGATCAAGATTCCCTTGTGATCGGCATTGATGATGCGACCATTGAGGTCGTATATACGCGAGTCGAATGGAGTACCTGGAGTGATGATCTGATGTAGGGATGTTGGATCGTCTGCATCAGGGTCTTGGATAGGAAACTCGTCTTTAGAAGAATTTGAGACTAAATATGCTTCATATTTACCGAGCGATGTCGGCTTTTGTATCCTATAGAAGCCTACGATGCCATCAAGCTGATCCAACACATAACAATTACTATATCTAAGCAGACCTTCCTCGTTGAGTGTCCGGAGACTGCCGTAGTAAGCATTGTCTAATTCGCGAGCAGGTCCTACAAACTGATAAGTGTCTGGTACGCCATGAAGCAGATAAGCACAATCCATATAAAGATAATCTACCTCGGTAAGAATTATCGAGTCAATATCATTGTAATAGTTAACGCGATACGCCTTCAATCCCTCAGGTATCTCTGAATTAAAAGGTATTGCAAAGGTAGTCCATCCCATCTCTGGCACTTCAAGAGGGATTGTTAAGGTTTCAAGATATAAGCAAAGATAAGCTCCATAAGGATTACCATCTACTGAGTTTTCAAGCTGTAACAGATATTTTTTACCATATTCCATCCGATCCCCGAAATGGAGGTCTTCAGGTCCTACTATATACTTACACTTTTCGCGTGGAGACAAAGTGATTCCGCTCAGATCGAAGTAATCTACAGGTCCGTCTTTCTCATCACCATACGAGTACACATTGAGTATCAGTGGACAGGATATAGTATTATCCGTACAGTTCTTAATACCGAAAAACACTTTTAAGACATCATTACAGATATAGCCATTGTTAAAAACATTGACTGGATTAGTTAGCGCAAATTCGTTACCAATAGATATACGGCCATAATTCACCGAAGGTTTTTTCAACGGCAGCTGCCACTCTCCTTTCTCGTCCTTAAACATCGGTATAACCTCATAGTTAGCACCTCGCCTTACTCCTTCAGGGATAAATAATGCAGGCTCTATGCTTTTGCTTTCATAACTCTCAAGAGTGAATGAATCAACATAATCGATCTGATGTGTATCATCAGCATCGTCAATATTAACCAATTTGTATCGGATCTCGAACGTCTCTTCTCTCAGACCGAGATTTTGAAATTTCATTGGAACCTGGACCGTATCACCGGGTGCAACTAAACTATGATCTAATATTCTATGTATGAAAGAGAGTGTTTTCTTGTATTGTGTATTGCCTTCAGTATCAGGATATATTCCTGTAATTATGGACTGATTGATACTATATGAGTCGCCAGCCACACCACCACCTGTACCGGTACCATCAGGTGTCAAAGCTTTCTCGGTGCTTGTTGGAGTAATAAGGAAGTAATTGTTATAATTACCGTTCCACCCCCAGTTTATGTGCCAATGTCCATCCTTATAGCCATCACACACAAAGGCATGTCCTAAACCTTTTTCGTTAAGTCCACCATAAAACATTGGACGATTCGCACTCAGTTCATTATATACTATCTCTTCCCATTCTTCATCGCTATAGAATGAGCGCTTTAAGTAAGACATTCCTTTGTTATATCTGAAATGATTTGTCAAACCCTGCGTAGCCTTTATATCGTTAGTTGCAGTACCAGACACATTGTAGCTGGATTCGAATGCAACACCAAGGTGATACATCAGAGTGCCCACAGCAATCTCTTCTCGTGTGCCACTGTAAGTTTTCTCATAAGAGTCTGCCATGGCTTCCCAGTCATAGTGTGTGTTCTCAAAATCGGCAGTGAATATATTGCTCCAATAAACTTTTTCGAGCGTCTTTGAACCAACACCTGTATCTGGCCAGCGATGGTAGTTCATTATCTGAGCCAAAGCGGTTACAGCACATCCTGTAGGGTATTCTATGTCTCCGCTCTGGGACGTAGGCAGCTGCATGTTATATGGCACGTTCTGCCCCCATTTAGTAGTGAGCATTGCTGGTATATCTGCTCGCTCTGCACGTGTCTGAGTCTGACGTACGACTTTATTTGTACCAGCTTTGACCTCGCGTATAGCCTGACTGATCTGGGCGTCATACTGACCGAGCCACCAGCGCATGTTGTCAGGAATACGGGCATAGTCGAAGCTGCCTGTCTCACCATAGCCGAGAACTTCCCTTGCAGCCTCGTCACCACCCATGATGACATAGCCACCTGCGGCGTTGTTGAAGACATAGTAATATGTCTCATCGCCAGACTTTGACGTATAGGCAAGCTTGAGCTGCACCTCACGCTGTGACGCACGTGTCTGAGACTGACCTTGCAAGAACTGCAAAGCCTTATTCTGAGCATCTTCCACTCCGATGGTCTGTGCCATAAAAGCAGAAGGGATAAGTGAGAGAAGGATGAAATATTTCTTCATAAGTCAGGATATTTAATACCTTATCTTCTTGCCATTGATGAATTATTCTTTTCACGAATTTAAGAATTTTATTTCTTACTGAACATTATAATCATTACAAGTGGTAATTGACAATAAAGTCATAGTCATCCATCGGAATGATTATATTGAAATTCTTGACCTTGTTCTTCTTGATCTTAAGCGGAATGAAGCCAACGATGCTCTCACCTGCTTTGATGCTGTTAGAGCGCAGTGCTTTAGGGTCTGTGTTTGGATGCTCTTTGAGGTACTGGTCGATGCGGTTGTTCTCTGCACGCTTATAGACTGATTCCAAGGCTTTGAATCCAATTCTACCCCATTCGTTTCCTGTCTCGAAAGTCCCATGATAAATCTTGCTCCCAATCATTCTTGATGCATCGTCAGTCGTTGCAGCACGAGCTTCCCAGCGGCGATCACTCTCTATTCGGGCATCATAGCTCTCAGGAGTGTAGCGGGACAATTCTGTAGGGTTGCCCTTTTGGTCAGTGGCTTCAAGGCGAACCTTATCCATGTTGAGCATTACACCATGGTCAGAATTGTTGGTGATCTGGAAGTTTACGATTAGGTCTTTGCCATACCAATAAGTGTAGAATGTCATCATCAGACCTTCTCTGATGAAGTATCTTGAAGTCTCTCCATTGTTTGTGTATTCTCCGTAGATCACATGATCGTCATTAAGGAATCGCTCTGTGTCGATGACATCTTTAGGGTCAATTTTCTCCAAATGGATGCCGTAGAAATTCATAACACCTGGGTCATGATCGGTCTCATCTCGTATGATGTCGAAGCCTCCAGCAGGGTCAAACTTCTCGAATTCCATCACATAGTTGAACTTCTGGCCCTTTTTTGTGGTGAACAGCCATCTTGGCTCTGCCTCATCCAAAAGTGGGAAGTTGACGGCATTAATAATCTTGTAGCTTGCGTTATTCTTCACAGCCTTCAGCTTACGATTAAGGGAATAATATTTAATTTCGTCAACAGGGGTAGTGAAGGTACAATACACCAGTACACTTTTCTCTGTTTCAATCACCTGATGCAGCACCGAGTACTCTGTTTCAGACTTGTCAATAGAAGTAACCTTATACTGCGCATTGGCAATGACCGATGCAGTAAGGCAAACAAATAATAGAATTAACTTTTTCATATTTTAGGATTTAATATTTATAACTTTATTTTATCTCTCGAATAATTAGTCGATGTAGATGGACAAACATCTATCAACTGTAGGAAACGGCTCCATCCTACCTGCTTGTCGAAATCAAGGTTCTGGTAGATGCTAATAGCATCATAAACATTAGGAATCTTATGAGTCATGTAAAAACCAATATAGTTGTAATGTTCCTCATTGAAAGGAATAATATTCACACCAGGTGTGCACAGTTCATAATCTTGATCAATATAATGAATATCATCTATACCGGACTTTTTGATATAAGCTATAGACTTAAATGATTCAATCAACTCCTTTCTGATCTCTTTGAACGGATTGCTCTTTACTCCTGCTTCATCAAGGTTTATATCTAGAACTCGGACCATATCGCTGATACTGTATGAATGCTCATTGATGTATCTCACAGCATGCCATGACATCTCACATGAACGTACCGCATCATGAATGTATGGTTCAAAAGTCTTGTAATTCACGGTAAGCGTATCTGTTAACTTCTTAAGTACAGGTGTGAGCAGATCAAGTTTAGTAAGGTTATAAAAACCTAAATCACTATATACCAGAGTATCTTTACCCCACCAATCGTTGGAAGTGCACACGTCAACATATTTACACATAGTATCTTCGAACTCCTGATCTGTATTACCAGAGTCTTTCAATAACTTCAAGAGTTGCGAATAGTAACCGCCACGTCCTGGTATTTCATTAAAAGAGGAAAGAAGATATTTTGCACAATTGGCATATCCATAGAGAATCTCATACATACACATAAGACAATCATCTGTATATAGAAGATCGACACCTCCACCCTGCTTAATGCCTTCGATTGTCTCATTCAACGTCAGGGAATCAACTTTTGAAAGATTTTGGTCATTATATAGAAGAGAACGTGATTGTCCGGAATTACTATCTACCAATCCATCATTTTCTAATCGCCAACCTACGCCATGACCTCCAATAACAAGTATCGTGTGTTTAGCATCAGGATATTGTTCTTTGCTCCACTTTATAAAATCACCCAGGCCATCAGCACAAGACATGACATAATTACGATCAGCGAATAGTTCACTGTTAATTATACTACATAAACTATCTATTTTTTTATCACTAAGAGAACTATCATCTGATGCAAATTCATTATATTTACCAATCAGATGCTTATTATCATCTGCAGTAAAACGGCGAGTACCTGTGAAGTTGTAGTCTTTTATTGACTCATATTTATCCTGAAAAGTATTTGACAGTTTATATTGGAATGTCATTTTCACCTTGTCGTTAGTTCCTTCGTCAAGAGCATTAACTATATTTGGCAAAATACAATCGTCAAGATTAGTACTTCCATGCGAATAATGCATGATAAGATAATCGGGTGTGGTATCTACTGGATCTTCAATCTGTTCATCATCGTCCTTGCATGCATTGAATGCAAGAAGGGAGAACGATGCAAACAAAATCAAAAAGAATTTCTTCATTGTAAATATTACTGCAAAAACTATAATATTAATTTTAGTTAGTAAAATGTGTAAAGTTAGTAATGCAGAGTTAATAAATATTTATTAACATTGACCCGTGATTTGAACTTTTTTTCGCGAATCCCTAAATTCAAGACGTTTTGCAAATTTTTCACCCCTTTCAAAGACGTTTTGCATATTTTTCTTTCGTTAATGACAATCTTAGTATTAAAAAATAAGGTTATGAAAGGATAATTAGAGAAAAGAATATGCAATTGAAGAACTATGCTGATTCCGACTTTTTTCTTTAGATAGATTTTCTTTTTTAAATATTTCTTTCATTCTTCTTTTTTTATGTTGCTTTTTTTCTTCTTGTTGTTAAATTAAATCCTTATTATTTCCGACATCGTCTTACATTGATTCCTGATCGGAAATTTGTTCTCAGGAAATCCGGAGCAGTCATCGACGCGCGGCGATCAGTCCAACGGAAGTCCGGAAGTCTCTTCGACGGTCGTCGATCAGTCCAACGGAAGTCCCGAGAACTCTTCGTAGGGCGTAGATTTGCACTCTACAATTAGGAGTGTAGTCATCCACACACGTCGATGACTACTTCCCTTTTCTGGTGCACTCATCGTACAGCTACGATCACTACTCCCGTTACCAAAAGTTATCGTCGTAGGCCTACAATCTGAACTTCCAGACTCCGGAGTTGTTAAAATATGAAAAGATTTGGTGCGAAAATTTGTTTTTATATTATTTATTATTTATCTTTGGAGCGCAGAAGTTAAAATCTTACTCCTATGCCTGAGATTAGCAGATTCTATGGAATAATTATTGCTATGTATTATTCCGAACATAACCCACCACACTTCCATGTGAGGTATAATGATTATCGTGCCACAATCAATATCCAGACAGGCGAGATGGAAGGTAAATTGCCACGTCGTGTGATTAATCTTGTATATGAGTGGCTCGACCTGCGCAAGGAAGAATTGCTCGCTAACTGGGCGAATATTGAAAATGGTAAAACGTTAGTAGAAATTCAACCACTTGACTAATATGAACCTTATTTGGATTACATCAGCAAAGTATTTGGATGGCTACTGCTTGCAGCTGACATTCAACAACGGCGAAGTGAAAATATTCGACGGCAAGGATATTGTTGTCAATAACCCTTTGTTCCACCCTCTTCAGGTGATTGCTGTCTACAAGGACTTCATGCTTGATGGATGGACAATTTCTTGGCAGAACGGCAAGCTCGACCTCGCTCCTGAATTCCTTTACGAGAATAGTCAGGCAGCGTAACCCCTAACCCCTAATCGCAATGAAACTAAACGCCACATTCCACCTCCGTCCAGCCTTCGCGCAAGGTTGCGTTATATTGCATATGGATGTGTAATGTGTTAAAATACAATATTTTACAGGAGGCTTTCTTGTAGGCTGACTTAAGAATCAGCAATTATCTCTTGGTTGTCAATCTTGATGACTTCAATCTTCGGTTTGATATATTGTTTCATACTTCAATTACAGATTAATACGTTTTTCACCATTGATAATTATCATGCCCTTAATTGAGGAATGCGCGATAATCGGCTCACTTTTTTATAATATATTCCATTTTTCAGGCTCAAAATGAGCCGATAATCGACAAAATATTACTAAATTTACACCGATTTTTAATTAATCTTTATGCTTTCAAACAAATCTTTATCGAACAGTTTGAATTTGCTGTATTTATTATTTTATTATATAATTATTTCATTCTTTCATTCCTTAATTTATTGCAATATTTTCGTTTAAATTTCTTTTTCAACAATAATATTTGGTTTATTAAAATATTTAATATACATTTGCACCACATTGTATAACAC
>JAGHSE010000217.1 GCA_018066015.1 Candidatus Colivivens equi | reverse complement strand
ATTTATTATTGGTGTCAGCTAAACATTTTTGAGAGCATATAAAATTAGGGCAGAATTCCTTTCGCGAAATTCTGCCCTTTTCGTTACCTTTGTTACTGCAAAAAACATTATAACGATGAATAAAGGTACACATTTTAGCGGACAGTAATAATAATTAATTATCAAACAAAATGAGGTCATATCAAAGTAACTGCATGACCTCTTTTAAATTTTATTCATTATGTCTGATAGTAAGGTTACGTTATAAAAACCGAAAGAACCATAACAAAGCTCTGGCTTGAGAAAGTCGGGGCTTTGTTTTAAAAACCGTGAAAATCTTTTGGCATAAGGTATTGTCCTTTCTTAGATGTCCACCTACCCCACTCTATTGCATGAGATGGACAACTATGATAACATCGAAGACAATCAACGCACTGATTACCCCATTCTGGACGTTGTTCATTCAGTTGGATATTTTCAAAAGGACAACTTTTGACACACATTCCACAACCAATACATTTCTCATTAGTCTTGAAATAACGTGGAGTCATTAACCATTTATGGAAAGCCCATCTTAAAAGTACACTTTTTAACCAAGTACAACCTCCCGGCAATGTAACAAATGTACCTTTTCGGCAATCTATTATATCATCAACAGCAAAATTCAGTTTTGATTTTGCCGCATATATTTTATTTTGTTCTTTTTCATTTGTATCCACATCAAATCCAGGCAGACATACATAGGATTCAGGCATCATAATGTCGTAGCCTAAATAACAAGTCCAACCTTTAGCCTCAACAATTCGACAAAATTCTTGTTGTAATCTGCCTGTATCATCTCCACACGTACATATGTAATAAAGATACGAAACATTGTTGATATTAAGCATAGATATAAACTGAGAAATGAAGGTAGGTACACTCCATGCATAACAAGGAAAAACAAATCCTAGTTTTTCTTCCTGCTTTAATGAATAAGAATACTTTTCCTGTTTAATTGCATCAGGAATGAACACCAAAGAATCATTGAGTTCCTTTGCAATGTATTCAGCAACCCAACGACTATTACCTGTACCAGAAAAATAGAAGACCATGCGGAAAAAGGGGGATTCGAACCCCCGGAACGGTTACCCGTTCACCGGTTTTCGAGACCAGCGCAATCGACCACTCTGCCATCTTTCCTTATCAGCCATACACTTCATTGACAATCTCAAACGCATTCAAAGCCTTCGGTAAACCTATCCAAGGCAGAATCGTAGTAACAATAGACTCTAGTTCTTGCTTGGTAGCTTTAAGATTCTTGTTGGCCTCAACATGAATTTTGAGCAATTTCATATTGCATCCCATAGCAGCAAGAAAAGCAATAGTTATAAATTCTCTGTGACGCAAATCTATGCCATTTCGAGTATAATACTGTCCATAGCAATGCGCCAAAATATAGTGTGCTATGTGTTTTTGACTTTCGGGGAAGGAATCAGTTAAACGAGCTGCTGCGCCTTCACCATGAGCTTGTTCATATAATTGCGAACCAGCCTCTTCCAAGGCATTACAATCTGGTTCAATAGTGCGTTGATCATCCAAAGGAAGTCGTATGAAATTATTTTCAAACAAATCATTGAGAACCAAATTGTATTCCACTACTTGAGACACGCCCATATATGGATATGCTTGATATACTATTTCACGAATTTCACGAGGTTTTATGCCTACATTCAGACCAGCCTCAACATATTGTTTGAATTCATTCATGGAGTTGCAACCCAATGTTGAAGCAAGGATACACATCACTCGGGTACGTTCTGACATTACACCATCATACTTGGCTAAAGTCTCGTCATAAAGAAAATTGTCAATTGTTTCTGTTACCTCAGGATCAGTATGAAGAGTGTTAATCAACATTCTTTGTGAAAATAAGCGCTTAATTTCCTTGTGGGCCCTATTTGAAATATTAAATTCTCTCGTAATTTCAATTTTGAGACAAAGTTAATAAATTATTACGAATTCCTACTTACTTGAAAGTAAAAAAAAACTAAAATTTGAAATTTGAGATTCAATTATCTGCACAACTCACATAAAATTGTAATAAAATATTGCTATCGGGTAAAATGAGTATCTTTGTTCATTGTTATGATTTTTGTTTTGTAGTAAAAGCAAAGATAGTCTCAAGGGCTGATATTTCATGTAAATAACAGCAAATTTATTATATCACAAAAAAAAGTTTTACTAGGTAGCAATAATCTTGGTAATACTTCACTAAATTTGTCACAAATTGGGGAGAAAACTCGTCTGTACGTTTAGAAAGTCAAAAAAATGTACAACGGTTAATAAAAATGATTATGGAAAAGGTTAAAGGTTACAGCACGTTTCACTGTATATTAAGGTGTAAAGGAAGGCTATTGGCAGTATTGGTGCTTTTCACTCTTCACTCTTCACTTTTCACTCGCGAAGCGTCTGCTCAGACATTAGTGAAACTTATCGAGAAATACAGCAAGGTAGAAGGTGCAGAATATCTGGATGTGCTCGAGGCGGTGAAGAAAGGAGTAATTAAATTCGACGATGCTGGTAAGGCAACGATTAAATTAGGTCCTTATTCTACGGATTATAATTATAGTAAGGGCCAGGAATTGACGGATCTGAAGTTCCTGAATGTGGAAGAATGCGAGCCGTCGCTTGCAAAGAAGTTCTGGAAAGGTGTCAAGTCCTTGAAGAATTATTCTATAGTCAGTAATTCCGATGAAGATGGCGAATTGATGAGAACTCTGATAAATGTGGAAGTCATCAATGGTGACTCAATAGTTGAGGCTGCCATGATAGATGCTACAATCCCGGAAGATAAGGACGATGATGCCAGTTTTTCGATGGTGGTCATCAAGGGCAAGCAAAATCCTGACGGTGATTTAGTTGCAAGTTACAAAAAAAAGTACACCATATTGTCTGATGATGGTGAAGAACTGGTTTCTGCAGGTTCTGAGGATGCCTTATTCAGTGCATTGGTTATGATTGACGGAGAAATACATCCGGAACTCCATAGCAGTGATGACGTTCATAAATATTTTGACAATAAGGAGGAATTCAAAAAAGGTAGGAAGGCTTATGTCTTTGAAGATATATTAATGGGGAGAGACAAGGTTAAGGAGAGATTTCCAGAATCAACAAATATAATTGCTATAATAGTTAGAACCATAGAACAAGACTGGAGATAGATTATGAAAAAAACATTAAGCATTAGAGTATTAGTACTATACACTCTTCTCTTTTCAGTATTTACCCACGAGGCGTCGGCACAATCAGTAAAAGCACTGATTAAGCGTTACAAGGCTATGCCCGAGGTGGTGTATGCAGACAGTGCCGATGGGTTTAAGGCAAAGCTCAAAGAGGCAATAGCGGTCAATGACTCTGAAATAAGGAATGTTGATGCAAATGATCTCCTGAAGCATCTCAAGCGAGTGGAATATCTGATGATAGAGAATAATTCAGGGCTGGCAGAACAACTGACAGAGGATATCCGAAGCCTGAAGGGCTATGAGACACTGCTGTCTGCTGAACATAATCCTAAAATGAAGAAAGACGGTAACCCAGTCAGGAACCTGGTCAGTGGCTTGCTTAATCCTACACTTGCAGTCAGCTACTTCGGTAAGCCACGGGGAGAACGCCTGGTGAATCCGATTGTGGCATTCAGGTTCGGACCCTCATTGACCGTGCTGTTCCTTGAGGGGAAAATCAAGACTAAGGACTTGTTTGCTTCATACGAGGATATGTCATTTTCATTTGATGATAACGACGACGATGAAGCTTTCGACTTTTCAGCGTTGAAGAAGGATGGCGAAGTCTTGTTTGTCATCAACGGAGTGGCGCATCCTGAACTGCTTAACAGTCGTGAAGCCTATGAGTATATGAAACAGCACGACATCCAAATCAATTACATGGGCATCATTACTGGTGAGGAAAAAGACAGGAAGTATCCCGATACCGACAAGAAGACAATAATAGAATACCGAGAAGACAAGGAATGAAGGCAGAGGAGTTCAAGCAACGATTCCTTCCGTACCACAAAGTCCTCTACAGGGTGGCATTCCACCTTACTGGCAATGGCCAGGATGCAGAGGATCTACTTCAGGACTTTTACCTGAGGCTATGGACGAAACGTCGTAAACTGCCACCTGCTGCAAACACTCAGGCCTATCTCGTCACAATGATACGGAACCTCTTCTACGAGCAGCGACGAATCCGCAGGGTTGACTTCTCCGTCCCTCTCGACCAGGCAGGTGAACCACCAGGCGAGGACGACATTTCACACAAGATGGAGGTAAGTGAAGAGGCGACGAAGATGGAGGATATCATCCATAATCTCCCCGACAAGGAACAGAAGGTGGTACGGCTCCACATCATAGAGGACATGACCTACGAAGAAATAGAACACGATACAGGACTCAGCAACACAAACATCAGGAAACTGATGAGTCGTGCAAAGGAAAGGATAAGACAGATATGGAAACAACAGACATGAAAGAACTTGAAAACATACAGATTCCGGAAGGGCTCGAAGAGAGGCTTTCGATGAAGATAGACGAATGGGAGAGGAACGAGAAACGGCGTTCTGCCCGCCAATGGAGGACGGTGATCTCGGTTGCTGCCAGTCTTCTGCTGATTGCCGGAATTGGATGGACGTTCCTCCGTCCGTCTGAGAACCTTGGAACGAAAGACACTTATTCCGACCCTCAGCAAGCCTACGAGGAGGCCAACAAGGCCCTCGAACTACTTGCAGTCAATCTCAACAAGGGATTTGAAGCTCTCGACAATGCTGAGAAAATTACAAAAATGAAAAATGAAAAATGAAAAAGGTTAAAGGAAAGCTAATGGCTAATGACCAATGGCTAATAGCCATATTGTTACTCTTAAGTTCAGTTCCTGCAAAAAAGGCTACACCTCAGCAATGCTTAATTAAATTTATCATTGCATTCGGTTTGCTCTTTTTTTCACTATTCACTCCGACGCAGTCGGTAGCTCAGGTGAAGGAATTCGAGAAATATGCAGACAAGGAAGGAGTGACCTACGTCTATATCTCCAAGACCCTGCTGAGTCTTGCCAGAGGAGGGATGCTCTCCACGCCAAGTGTGCCTTCAATGAAAACGGAGAAACTCATTCCGAAACTCTCGGCCATACAGATTATCACGTCCGAGGGCAATGCTGCCCGCAAACTGCTCAGCGAGACAGGCAAGATTGTCTCTGCCCAGAAGTACGAGCTCCTGATGCAGATAGACGATGACGGCGACAAGGTGAAAATCTACTTCCGTGAATCCAGCAAGCAATCCGTCATCATCATGATAAGCAGTTCGGACGATGACGAGACCAATGTTCTAGTCTTCTCGGGCAAGTTCACATTGAAGGACGTTCAGTCGGCACTGATAAAGCCGAAATGAAAAATCATGTAATCTAAGAAACTGTGATAAGTTCCAAACTCTCGCAAGTTAACAAATATAACATAACTACCTTAAATAAAATATTCTAGAAGTTTGCCTATGTAGCATAATCTTTGTAAATTTGTAGTGATTTTTAAAAATCACAAACACTTCCCTACCCATGAGCAAAGTACGAATTTAACTACATTGTTACTAAC
>JAGHSE010000271.1 GCA_018066015.1 Candidatus Colivivens equi | reverse complement strand
GTTTTGTATATTTGAAAAAGGAACATTTGTTGATGAACAACATTGATATAATGTATAACGATAAAACATATTATGAAAATGAATTTAGAAGAATTCAAGAAAGCCGTAGAAACCCGGCTCCTGGAACTGAGTCCGAAAGATTCTGGAGAATGGATAAGATATTGTCAGACTCTGACAAACAGTATTTGGGAAGAATATTTTCGGGATTTCTCGGAGAACGGAGTAATGAACCAGAAGGGAGTCAATGCTGTAGCAGGGGGGATGATTGGCGGGCTGATTTAATAGCCAAAGGAAACACATTTACAATACTCGAAGTAGGATCGTTATTATTTCACGATATATTTGAAATCAATCGTAGCTATTTAAGATACGGCGAACTCGTAGTCCTGCATGATGATTACAGTGATTGCAAGTGTTTTCTTACTTCAGATGGACTTGCCGGTTTTGCTATAGATCCTGATGGTAACCTTATCAGTGTTTTTTCTCAATATGGTAGATTAAAACCAGGTTTTCTTCATGCCATCAAAGATTTCGTAATAGAGCAAGGTGCTACACATTGTGATTGTTATGATAGTAAACTTCAACCACTACCTTCTATTTACGAAAAAACACTTGGCTGGCAGGTAGCAAGTAGGATGAAATACAATATGGCATTTGATCATGACAGTATCGCTGCAAATCACGACAAACCAGATATCGCATTTATGGTATGGAGTCGGCGTAAAATCGAAAAGCACGAATACGACGAGAATGAGTACGAGCAAGCGTCATTGTGGCAAAAGGCTGCCATTTTAAAAAGCAAAGCAGAAGACGCCGACTTTAAGAATTTATATTATTCCTTCCTAAACTGCGGAAATATAGAAATCTCCAATGAAGAAGTATCTTTGATTACCCTATATGGTACACTTTCAAAAGAAGAAAAGAACATTGTAGGTTCATCGTTATCTTACCTTGAATCTTTAGTGCAAATTCTTCAAAGCAAAACAATTCTGCCCTCTCTTCGTCTTCGTGAGCAGAAATCTAATATAATGGATAAGCAGGCCGATTATTCAAACAATCTTAACACCTGCCAAGCAAGATACCCCGGTACGAACAATAAGATATGGTGTAATCTGCCATACACTATCATTGATATAAAATTCAGTACTCCGCCCTATGCAGGCGGTAAGCCTTTGAACGAATGCCCAGGTTGGACAGAATTAAATGCCGATTGGGGCCACATCGATTCAATCACTATCAAAGACGGTATGGGGAATGAACATATATTCTCGGGTAATCAGATTGATGATAAGAATCGGATCGTCTTTGAGTTGGAAGATATGACAGTTAAATATAGCATAGAAACTGGCGGGGTCGAATTCTTCCCGCATCCCAAAAAAGACAAGACTGAAGTCCAGCAAAAAGGTCAGATGATACAGCAGGCAGTGCATAAGGGAAAAGGAATATGATTACAAAAAACAGACTCAATCCATATAGCACAAGTTGAATAATTCCAAACCGCGAAACCCAGATATCGCGGAACACATAGATAAATCGAAAATTTATATAACTTTGTAAAAATTGATATTATGGCTACTGCAACAACCTTCAATACTACTCAGCGTCATCTTCTTCAAATGTTCGGGAGGATGTCATCAGAGTCTATGCTTAAAGAAATGAAAAGCGTTTTGCTTGATTTTTACGCATCAAAAATGCAAGCAGGCATTGATAAGTACTGGGATGAAAACAATATGGGAGAAGAAGATATCAATGCCATACTGAACGAGCACATGAGAACTCCTTATCCGCAGGGGAAATGAGAACAATTGTACTCGACACAAATTGCCTTATTGTCATTCTTCCGTCAAAGAGCCCGTTTCATAATGTCTGGAACGAATTATTGACAGGTAATATCCGGCTTTGTGTTACGACGGAGATTCTTAACGAATACGAAGAAATTCTTCATCAGAGAATTCCATCTGAAATTGCGGAAAATGCAATACAGACAATTTTGAATTTTCCAGAATTAAAACAAGTCGATCCAACATATTTCTGGAAACTCATCAAGGATGACCCCGACGACAACAAATTCGTGGATTGTGCGATATGTGGCGAAGCGGAACTTATAGTCACCAATGATAAACACTTCAATATCCTCAATGACATTGATTTTCCTAAAGTCATCATTCAGAGGATTGAAGATTTTTCCGAGTCTCTATAATTTCTGCCAGTTCAGTACAGTTTGACATTGAGCCGCAGACAAGTTCCTTATCTTCCATAAAGATATAGTATGACATATATTTATGGTTGTCGTCGCGTTTAGGCTTAGCTTTATATACTGGTTTTCGTGTCGCCTTTGTCGCATAAAGAACTTTTGCCCGAATAACATTAAACGTATATCCACGGCCCGCCTTCTCAATAGATTTGATAAGATTATTGACGCTTTCCGTAATTGCATTGGTATATGGATAGTCAAAATAGTTGAAAATCTCATTATACCAATTTCGAACAGTCTCTTTTACAATAAGGAATGAAGTCAATTCTTCAGGGATTGATTCACACCATTTTTCGAACTTCTCTTCCGCAATGTATCGGTTTCCAGAGTGATATATATCCCGAAAAGACTCCTTTAATTCGTACGGAATCCGCAATTCGGGATATACGGAAAGAAGTTGCTGCAATCTATTTTTTTTCTCGTCATCAAGGTATTCCGCATTATGTAACATTAACCATCGGCTGTTCTTCAGTGAGATACGCCTTTGTTTGTTGTATGTAGTAACTGAAAAGTGTACCAGATTCTCGTTGAAAAGTGTACCACTTGAGAGACGCATCAAAGGTAACATAAGTCTGTTGTTTTTATCATAAGTTGTTGAGCATTTTCTGAGTTTCTTTCACACGATAGGAGGCTCCGGACATATTTATCAGGAAGGCTTTATGACAAAGCCGGTCAACGAGGGCAGAGCAAAGGGCTTTGTCCTTTATTA
>JAGHSE010000315.1 GCA_018066015.1 Candidatus Colivivens equi | reverse complement strand
AGACAAACTTGTTCATCGAACATTGCGTTTATAGTCATTTGTAGGTTGGCGCAGTCAACCCAAATGGGATAAACTATCAAGCAATGCGAGGTAGAGAGACGCAGAGAATTTTCAACGAACCGAATTTTCAACGAAAATTCAAGGCAAAACAACACAGAGATATTATGGAATTAAGAATATTAAGGATATTAAGAGAATGGACATTAAATCTATTCGTTGTTGTCGTTGTCGTTGTGACACTGAGTGCTTGCAGTTGTGGCAATGTATCAAGGGATGAAGACGAGTGTGACTCCACCACTGAGACTTCTACCTCAAAGGTGGGTGAATACGAGGAATCTGATTTAAAGTCACTGAATGGTACTTTTGAAGGTGTTGTTGTAGATGAAATGATGAGTACCGTCACTATTGCTATAAATGACGGAGATACAGTATGGTTAATAAAGGGTGAGAGTTATGAGTCAGATGCTGCAATTGGCGACAAGGTAGAGGTCAGTTTTGAAAAGTCTGGTGATGAACTGCGTGCTGTCAGGATTTCACAAATTTAGTATATATTCTATCTGTAAGATAATAAAGAAGAATTGCCGTAATGAAGCCTGCTATCGAGTCAATAAGATAGTGGGCTTTAATATATACAGTTCCACAACATAACAAGATATATACCGGAAACATTACCCAAAAAAACCAACGGTTACGGGTGTTCCATACCATAATCATAAGGATGGTGCTAATACCTACATGACTGCTTGGGAATGCCGCAATGGGGCGCTCACCAATTTCGTGGGCGGACACTACCAACTGACCGAACACTCCCTGTACTTCTGGGGTGAGCATATCACGATGATGTTGGAAGTAATGACCCAACTGAGGAAATCCCTCAGCAAAGAGGGTAGAGAATGATGCGGTGTTCTCTACAGATACTATATCGCCCCTATTGAGCAATGCCATGAAATAAAACTGCGGTCCGGCTACGGGCAGGAATTCATATACAAAATACAGGATAAAGAACGATGCAAAGAATATAAATCCTATACGATCAAGTTGGTCATGACGGCGAAAGAGATACCATATGATGACAGCTGCCATCATGTAGTAATAAGCATAATACCCCATACAGAATAGTTCGCTCCACAAGGCCTGTGGCATGGCTAGTTCAAAAGCCAGTGAGGGTTGTATGCCAAAGAGGGTTTGGTCAATATCTGCAAATACATGGTCAAGATATTCATATTGCCCCACAAATTCAAATATTTCAGGGTACCACCATATCAGCAGTACCAATGTAGGAGTAATGCGTATCAGTTCGGGAATACGACAAAACCATCTGCACGACTGAGGGGGAAGGAATCGGCTCAGAGTGCGTGCCAATACCACTGCTAGCGACATTGACATTACAGCCATCAGTCGCAACAACAACATAGACTGTGGATTGGTGAGTTCATTCCACATACTCATTATCATCACTGTGGTGATGACTATATATAATAAGGTGAGATATTCAAAACTGGTCAGACCCAGCCATTTTCTTTGTACCATCTGATTGTTTGTTTTACTCCACGAGACAAATCCCACTGAGGGGTGAATCCAAGTTCCTCACGCAAAGGAGTTATGTCGCACGTCCAATCGTGCTGTGCCATTATAAGATATTTGTCACGATTGAGTGTTGACGGACGGTGGGTTATACGTCTGGACCATTGGTCAGAGATGTAGCACACTGTCTTCACAAACCAAAGTGGAGACTTGATATGTAGTACGAACCGAATACCTAATTCCTTCTGAACTAAATCTGAAAATGCACGAGGACTATACACCTGTCCGTCAGCTACATTATACAGTCGGCGGGTTACTGCCTTGTCAATAGCTGCAAAAATGGCATCTACAAGGTCGGCTACATACACAAAGGTGAGTTTTTGGTCCTGACTAAGTGCATAGTCTATATGATGCGCTATAGATTTAACCATAACGAGATAATCCCGTTCACGAGGACCATACACCCCTGTAGGACGGAATATTACGTAGGGAAAATCATGTAACGAACGAAGATATTCCTCTGACTTCATCTTGCTGGCTCCATAAATAGAGGGACCTATCACACTCAGACTGCTCACATATATGAATTGTTTTAGAGCAGGAGTAGTGGCAATAAGTGCATCTACGAGATGCTTTGTACAGTCGTAGTTGTTTCGGAAGAAATCTTCACGCTCAGGGCATTTTGTTGCTCCGCCTGCATGAATCACAACATCAAACGTGACTGACGACAGTGTTGATTGTAATGCAATGGGGTCAGTAAGGTCAATAGTCAAAAACCTTAACCCTGGCAACTGGAGATATCGTCGGCTGGAATGTGTTCTTACTCCAGCCCATACTTCATGGCCTAAGGCAAGTGCCTTCTCACAAAGAAAACTTCCGATAAATCCACTTGATCCTGTAATTAGTATTTTCATTATATAGTATTATGGGGTGCTCTATTAATTCCCCTTATATTTTTTTATAAAATCAAAATCTACTGTTTTCCGTTCCAGACTGGTTTTACTTATCTTGATACGAATTTCATCTCCTAACTGAAATCTATGATGTGATTTTCTTCCAATAAGACAGAAATTTTTGTCATCATAGTCAAATGGCTCATCTGCAAGAAAACGGCAGTTGGTAAATCCTTCACAGTGATTCTCATGTATCTGACTGTATATGCCGTATTCAGTAACTCCCACAATGGTGGCATCATATTCTTCTCCTATGTGATCAGTAAGAAATTCCACCATCTTGTACTTCACACTTGCTCGTTCTGCACTTGTCGCTAATTGTTCCATCATCGAGGCGTGCTCACACAGTCCTTCATATTTCTTACGGCTGACACTTGCCCCACCCTCCATATATCGGGTAAGAAGTCTGTGGACCATCAAATCTGGGTAACGGCGAATAGGTGATGTGAAATGGGTATAATACTTGAATCCTAATCCGTAGTGACCTATATTGTATGTACTATATTTAGCCTTCTGCATTGCACGAAGCGCTACGTTATCAACCAATTTTTCAAGCATATCCCCCCTTACATCTCTGAGCAGTCGGTTCAGACTCTTCGCTACCTGGAGTCTCGAACCATCAACCTTGAGGTCGTAATTAAATCTGCCAACCATTGCAGACAGATTGCCTAATTTCTCGGTGTCGGGCAAGTCGTGAATACGATATGGCAGTGTCTTTGCTGGGCGTTCCTTCCCAACAAATTCTGCTACTGTACGATTTGCCAGAAGCATCATCTCTTCTATAAGTTTTGTGGCAGGTGTGGCTACATGGAAATACACACTGAGAGGATGACCATCTTCGTCAACATTGAAACGCATCTCCTCGCTGTTAAATTCAATAGATCCTTCTTGCATTCTGCGGTTGCATAGAATCTGAGCAAGCTCGTTGAGTGTTCTCAGCGCCAATTCCATATCTTTGCCGTAGCTCCCACACTTATTGTCGGAAAGCAATTCATCTACTTCTTCATACGTAAAACGGCGGTTGCTCCTAATGACTGTGTGCCTTATTCTGGAATTTAAAATATTAGCATTTTCATCAATATTGAATATCACAGAGAATGCAAGTTTTTCTTCATCAGGACGAAGTGAACATAGGTAATTACACAAATGTTCGGGCAACATAGGAATGGTTCTGTCAACAAGGTATATACTCGTACCACGCTGTTCTGCCTCCTCGTCAATGGGTGAACCCTCCTGAACATAAAACGAAACATCGGCTATGTGTACTCCTATCTCGTATATTGCTCCTGACAGAGCTTTTTTGGCTCTATTCCCAGCGTTTCGTGCTACATCATCAATTACCCTAAATGATATAGCATCGTCAAAATCCTTTGCATCATGGGGGTCAATGGTGAAGGTCAAAACGTCACGAAAATCTTCACGTCGGGCAATTTCATTGTGCGTGATGCCTGGGGCTATTTTCTCTGCATACTTAGCAATGGATTTAGGATAACCATAAGGCAAACCAAATTCCTGCAGAATTTCATGCATTACATTGTCGTCTGATTTCCTGACAAACACATTAGGGTTGTCATTTCTGGAATGCCTATTTCGGGAGTTAGACACATTCGACTTACCATTTGCCCTATTCGTAGAGGCATGAGGCAGACAGATTTTTTTGTCGGAATTATACACTAACTTACCTTCATCAAGATATTCCGTGATGATATCTACACACAACATCTTGGCAGGATGAGTCGTAAGACGTAAACTACTGAACAAATCCTTCAATGCAAAATACTCACCCGTTCTCGATGACAAAAAACTCATAAGACGAGCCTTCAATTCCTTTTTATTTAATTTTGCTCTTGTCATTACTCTATTTTTTTTTGGCGACTGATTCTTTTATCTCACGCAGAGGCGACAGCTTTTCAGTTTCAGTTCCTGCATTTTCTTCCTCACCTCAGCATAGTTCAAACAAGTTTGACTCTGCATTCAGTTCCTGCATTTTCGGCCTCACCTCAGCATAGTTCAAACGAGTTTGACTCTGCATTCGGTTCGTTGAAAATTCGGTTCGTTGAAAATTCACGCAGAGGCGACTCAGACAACTTTGTTGTTTTAATTTAGTTAGCAGAGCACTCCTTGCAAACAAGTTTGCAGTATTGCTCTCTATCTAAATTACAAACACATCACAGATGTGTTCTGAGTCTTT
>JAGHSE010000326.1 GCA_018066015.1 Candidatus Colivivens equi | reverse complement strand
AAACTATACAGACAACCCCTGACTCTCTTCAAATCAGTATACTTACTTGTGATCCAGGACCAGAAGTTTATGCCTTGTATGGTCATATGGCTATTCGTTATCAAAATACAAATAATGGCGATGATTTTGTGTTTAATTATGGCACATTTAACATGAATGCTCCCTTTTTTATCCCTAAGTTTACATTGGGTATTTTAGATTATGAATTAGGATGTCAGCCGTATGAATATTTTTATAGACATTATTCGACAGACGGATGCAAGATTACGATGCAGGTCCTTAATTTGACTCCAGAAGAAAAACAACGTTTTTTTGAAGCTTTAATGACTAATTATCTGCCAGAAAACAGAGGGTATAGGTATGACTTTATTTATGACAATTGCGCCACTAGACCACGTGATATCTTAGAAAAAATTGTTGATGGTGAAGTGCTTTATTCATATGGGGAGCAAGAAGTGACTTATAGGGAAATGCTTCATGGTTTCAATGGTCGTTGGCCCTGGTCGAAATTTGGAGTGGATTTAGTTCTTGGTGCAGATGCAGATGTTAAGAAGAATGCCAGAGAACAAGAATGGATTCCTTCTTATTTGTTGGAACATTTTAATCAGGCAAAAATAAAATCAGCAGACGGAAGTACTCGTCCTTTGGTACGTAATACGATAGAAATACCCGCTCTTTGCTTAATGGATGAGAGTGAAGAATTTCCTTTATCCCCTATGGCTTGTGCTGCGTTACTGTTTAGTATAGGTATAGCTATAAGCCTGTTTGAGTTGTTGAAAAAGAAAATAGTTTGGGTGTGGGATCTTCTGGTTTTTGTATCCCAAGGATTGACGGGTGTGATTCTGGCTATCCTGTTTTTTTTGTCAGAGCATCCATGTACAGGTAATAACTGGCTGATTGTATTGTTTAATCCTCTTCCATTATTCTTTTTGTGGCATATCATAGCTCGTGGTATTCAGCAAAGAAAAACATATTATCATCTGGCATATGGAGTGGTTTTAACTCTTTTTATGATATTTTTCGCTGTCATTCCGCAAGATATTCCTATAGAAGTTATACCTTTGGCCCTTGTTTTGTTACTAAGACATATTGACCATTTGATAATATGTAAAAAATGAAGGATCAGACACGCTTTTTAACGTCACTTGTTGTTTTGCTTGCCGTTAGTGGCGCACAGGCACAACAAGCTACATCTGTACCCAAGCTTGTGGTTACAGTGATGATTGACCAACTGCGTTCTGATTACTTAGAAGCATTTTCTCCTCTCTATTATGAAGACGGCTTTAAACGTTTAATGAAAGAGGGTAGGGTGTTTGTTGATGCCCAATATCCTGTAGCTGATGTTGACCGTGCTGCTGCCACTGCAACATTATTTACAGGAACTGTACCATATGATCATGGTATTGTGGGACAAAAATGGCTTGACAGAAACTCTTTGAGACCTGTTTATTGTGTAGATGATGATCAGTATGAAGGAGTAAATACTTCTGACAAATCATCTCCGAAAAATTTGGGCGTTTCAACGATTGTTGATGAATTGAAAGTAGCTACAGATGGACAAGCTGTTGTCTATTCCATTGCACCTTTCAGGGATGTTGCAATACTGGCTGCTGGGCATTCTGCAGATTGTGCGTTTTGGCTAGATGACCAGACCGGTAATTGGGCGGGCTCTTCCTATTATGGAAATATGCCATTGTGGGCGTCTGTTTATTACGACCGCCATCGTCTCAGTCAGTCTGTACCTAAAATGACCTATGAACCCGTCAGTGAAGTTGTAGGCTCGTTTAATTATTTTGCATCAGGAGGCTTGAAGAAGCCATTTAAACATACCTTCTCAAAAGATCATCCTTATGTAGACTATAAGGCTTGTGCATTGGTAAATGAGGAAGTGACCCGAATGGCGGAAGCTTGTCTTTATACAAGTACTATCGGATATGATCAAGTTACTGATTTCCTGTCTGTTTCTTATTACGCAGGAAACTATAATCATGAGTCGGTAAATGCGAGTCCGATAGAGATGCAAGATACTTATGTTCGTTTGGATGCATGCATCCGTGATTTAATTCAGGCTGTTGACAAACGAATAGGATTAAAAAATGCGTTGTTTGTTTTGACTTCATCAGGCGTCACGGAGGAATATTCTGTAGATTTGGCAAAGTATAGAATTCCTCATGGCACTTTCTATATCAATAGAACATCGTCTCTCTTGAATATGTATTTCATGGCACAGTTTGGTGCTGGACAATATGTCGATGCTGTTTTCGGAAACCAGATTTATCTTAACCATAAATTGCTGGAGGAGAAACAACTCAATATCGTTGATGTCATGGAGCGTGCTCAGGAGTTCCTGCTTCAATGTAGTGGAGTAAAAGATGTTTACACAAGTCAACGCTTGACTTTGGGCGCTTGGACTCCTGGCATTAGCAGAATTAGAAACGGTTATAATCCGAAATGCTCTGGTGATATTTTCATTGAAGTTGCGCCGGGATGGGAACTGAAAAATGAGGAAATGAATACTAGCTCCCAAATCAGAGCATCTTATGCGGAGTTTCCTGTTATTTTTTTCGGTTATGAAATAGAACCCAAAAAAGAATATACTTCTACATCGGTTGATGTCATCGCGCCAACTTTAGCGCATTATATGCGTATAAGAGCACCGAATGCATGCTCTACTCGTCCTATAAACGACCTTCGTCGTTAATTTAAGTGCAAATTGTGCTATTTTGTGCGGTGTAATCCGTATTTTTTCATTACCTTTGCACACCTGTATTATTT
>JAGHSE010000029.1 GCA_018066015.1 Candidatus Colivivens equi | reverse complement strand
TATCTGTTTATTTGCACTCAATATGTTCTTTTTTTCTTCATTGGATTAAATAAATAATATAAATCATTAGCACCAAGGAACGCTAGGGAACCGAGGCACTAACATCTCAGCATCATAATTCGTGAATGCAACAAGGTGTTGTAGGTTCTTTTCTATACGAAATGACAGTGTTTTCTTTGTAGATTGAGAAAAAACTTTTATTTTTGCACATCACTTAAAATTCACGTTATGAAAAATCGTTTTTCTGTCTATTGTTTTACACGAAATTTAGTTATTCAATTCTTCCTTATTTTTTCCCTTTTACTAGTATCCTGTCAAAAGGAAAAGATTATACCAGACGAACCTGTCGTTCCGAAGGGAGAGGTTACCCGTGAATTCCTATCACATATCCGTGTCGATAAAGAAGGTAATTTTCAATATTGGAATCAGAATTCACCGTCACTGAAGGAACTAAAAACATTTGTGGCAAATGTTACAGACCCTAATAGCAAGGGATATGTGCCTCCTCAAGACAGGCTTGCCACCTTTGATGTTGATGGTACACTGATGTGTGAGACCGCTCCATACTATTTTAATTGGATGCTATTCTTCCATCGTTATCTGCACGATAGCACCTTTACTCCTCCAGAAGAAGATAGGCAATGGGCTGCTGAAGCCGAGAAATATGTACTTGCAAATAGAAAGAATAAGAAAGAATGGGGATTGAAACAACAGGAACTGCAAGCAATTGGGTTCAGAGGAATGACAGATATACAATTTTCGGAATATGTCAGTCATTTTATCAATACTGAAAACGTGATTGGTTTGGCTCCTCTGAAATGGGGTACAGCGCTATATTGGCCTATGATAGAAGTTGTATCCTACTTGATAGCTAATGACTTTGTAGTCTTTTTGTGTTCAGGGGTTGATCGTGATGTTTGTAGGGTTATATCTGAGGGTATATACGATATACCCAAATACCACATGATAGCATCCGATGTAAATTATGTTCTCGAAAATCAACCAGGTTGGGCAGAAATGGTAAATTCGGAAGAATATAAATATACACCAGGCGAAGAAGTCCAAAGAGGTGATTTCATGCAACTGAATACAGCAATCAACAAGATAATCAAGATGAGAAGAGAACTTGGGCAGAAACCTATTTTATCCTGGGGCAATTCTAGTGGAGATTATCCAATGTTTCACTACACAAACCAAGACAACCCCTATCCCCATATCTCATTCTGCCTGCTATGTGATGATACAGAGCGAGAACTTGGTAATCTAGAAAAAGCCGCCAAATGTAAAATAGACTGCGAACAGAATGGTTGGATTCCAGTATCAATGCGAGATGAATGGTGGACAATATACGGACCACAAGTTAAAAGAAATTAAAAGAATTACAATATGTATTGGATATTATTTATAGGCATTGCATTGATTAGTTATTTAGTGCAAGCCAATTTGAAAAACAAATTTGAGAAGTATTCAAAAATCACAGTTGCTTCAGGCATGACAGGAGCAGAAGTTGCGCAGAAAATGCTACATGATAATGGTATATATGACGTACAGGTTCAGCCCCATAAAGGTTGGTTGAGCGACCATTATGATCCAACATCAAAGACAGTAAACCTTTCGCATGATGTGTTCTATGGTAATTCAGTAGCCTCAGCAGCAGTAGCGGCACATGAATGCGGTCATGCCGTACAACACGCAAGTGCTTATTCCCCCCTGAAGTTACGAACAGCATTAGTACCGATTGTTCAGTTTTCAAGCAACATTGTAACATGGGTGCTACTTGTTGGAATATTTTTGATAAATGTATTTCCAACACTACTTTTGATAGGTATCGGACTATTTGCCATGAGTACATTATTCAGTTTCGTAACATTACCAGTAGAAATAGATGCATCACGAAGAGCAGTAAAATGGCTACAAGATGCGGGAATAACCAATTATGCAGACCACCCCAAAGCCATTAGCGCACTGAAATCAGCCGCCTACACCTATGTGGTGGCAGCATTGTCAAGTTTGGCAACATTGATTTACTATGTCTCTATCTACATGTCAAGACGTAATTAATGATTTAAGTTTCGGTTCACATATATTTGATTTTAAACGTAAATATGGCATTTTTTTACCACGAAAAACACGAAAATTTGCGAAAATTAAGTCATTACTGATGGGAATACTCCCATCATAATGCCTTATTCAGAAAATCCTGAATTTTACAGGCAAATAGATACCAGTTTAACAATAATCATAATATTTTATGACCATAGTAATTATTATCACATATAC
>JAGHSE010000332.1 GCA_018066015.1 Candidatus Colivivens equi | reverse complement strand
TATTGATTCTAACCTGTACTGAAATATATAGATAATATAAACTTTTCAGTTAATTGGAGAATGTGGAAATAAGTATATAGTATTCTGCTTTTTCAATGCGTATCATACCTATTCTCAATTCCTTCAGCACTTCAGCTTAATTAAGGCATTACCTCCCTAGGACGTTTTGTTACAGGCAAGTTCGCCATAAAGGATGAAAACGGAATGGAGCAAGTGTTCGGTGGACTCGACAACTCGAAGCAGGAGAAGATACTAAACACGAAACTCACCATTTACATCTGCGAAGGTGAAGAGTGGGAGATAAAGAAATGGTTTGAAACCATCAATATTGCAGGAGTTCCTCTTAACAATCAAGAATTACTGAATGCCATATATTCTGGTCCTTTTGTTACGAAGGCAAAGGAGATGTATAGCAACAGCATCAACCCTCAGATGCAGAAGTGGAGTTCGTACATCAAGGGTGATCCAAAGTGTCAGGAAATTTTGCGTACTGCTTTATCATGGGTGGCTCGTGGCGAAAAGAATATCGATGGCTACATGAGTCTGCATCGACAGGATACATCAATACAGGAGTTGCAAAGTTATTTTGATACCGTTATTGATTGGGCAAAAGGTGTCTTTGGTTCTCCATACTCAGAGATGAGAGGATTGCCTTGGGGCGAACTTTACGAAAAATATCACAATAATCCCTACAATACCCAGGACGTCCGCTTTCGAGTTAATGCTTTACTCGCTGACGACCATGTGAAAAACAACCAAGGCATCTTTGAATATATTCTTGGTGGCGAGCAAGACAAATCACTACTGAACATCCGTATATTCGAAGAAAGCACCAAACGCGCCAAGTTCGTACAGCAGACAGAAGCTGCAAAAGTCGCCGGACATAGCAACTGCCCTTATTGCGCCATGAGCGACAATGCCAACAAGACCCGCATATGGAAACTTTCCGATATGGATGCTGACCATGTAACAGCTTGGAGCAAAGGTGGAGCAACGGACATCTCGAACTGCGAGATGTTATGCAAAACCCATAACAGAATGAAAGGAAATAGATAAAATATGCAGCATCAACATAAATGAAGATGCTGCATATTTACTTTTACAGTTTCTCAAGACTCACCCTATATCCGCCAGCATTGGCAAGAATTTGAATGATCTGAGGAATAGTGTAATTGCGCTCTTCTTGCTGAGACGTTGCAATGAGAGGAACACCATACTTTGAAGGTGTTGACATAAATGCTTCAATCTCTGCATCTGTCATTGGATGCATTCCAAACTGTTCTTGTTCTTTTTTCATAGGAACTCTAATTTTGATAGTTAAACATATCCGCATCATTCTTACCACCGTGGAAGAGTTCTCGGTTGGTGGGAGCATTGCTCCTCTCTGGATGCTGGCGCAAAGATGATGAATATTTTTGAAATAACAAAAATTTTTCACACTCATTTTTACCCCTCACTCCTCACCAAGGCGCTTAATCTACTGAAATATAATCGAATGGAGCGTGAGGAGTTGATTTTTAACTCCTCACAACTCCTCACATTTTACGTCAAAATGTTAATTGAAGGGTCTTTGTGAATAGATGTGAGGAGTTGCGAAACAACTCCTCACACTGTAATACTCTGAATCTCAAAGAGAAAAAGGCTCTTGTGAGGAGTGAGGACTTTTTCAGAGTATGAGAAAGATTTTTTATGCCACAAACATGTCAATTTGAACAAAACTGTGCGATTTCCAGCGGAAACACGCATTTTTTACCCCGTTTCCGCTGAGAATCCGATACTTTTCACTATATTTGCAGCGGAAAATAAGACATGGCAATCTTGTTGTAGCAAGATAAAGGTGCAAGACCCCGAAACGTCACCTATGCATGCATCGATTCGCAAGAAGCTCAAAGACCCATGCTTTCTGGGGCAAGAATAGACATCTCATTTTTTGGTGATGTCTTTTATTTTTTCTATAGTCTTCTGAACAAAACATTATTTGAATTGGGCTACCGAGAATTAAAATGTTCAGTCGGAACAGTTTGATTGGGCTAAACAGTTTTTTTAATTCCAATCTTCGTTTGAAGATTGGGCAAAACAGCTTTGGGAAATGAAATAAAACTGGGACGGAGATAGGAAAATAAAACGGAATCTCTCATCAAAGTAGTTTGATGAAAACCTGCAGTATTTGGGTGCACAGACAAAGATGTTGGATGAAAGAACTCTGGGCTGGTAAATATAATCTACATAGTTGGATGATATATTTCTTTTCTGGTTTATATTCTAAAAATTTTTGATGGCACAAAGTAAATATGGTAGGTCTGATCGACGATTTGGGATGAAAGAAAACAAATGTGAAAAGTCACTCTGAAAAATTTCAAAGTGACTTTTAAATATTACGTTGTGTTTTTGAAAAAATTCAATCACATAAATCGATGATGATTTCTACAATAATAAAAATTCGATACTAAAAAACTAATTCCAGATATAAAATCTTCGATGTGGGATAAAATTTTATTTCAAAGAAACTTTGATGAGAACATCGATGGAATCATCTTTTATATATTTTGCGATAATATCTTTTCTTTTTATCACATCCATTGAAGAGATTTTTGAAGGATCGAGTTTATATAATTCTTCTTTAGTAGCGATTTTGTCGCCAATGATATAAGCAATATTGCTTTGTTTAGTAACCACCATGCGAACATCTTTGTCCTTAACTTCAAAATCCTTGACGGCTATTACGTCTACAGAGCTAACCTTCATTCCCGACAAGTCAACAGAAACATCTGCAGGAATTGATCCAGAATCTGAGGCGGCAGCTTTCTTTTCTGCAGCTTCCCCATCTAAGTTCAAACTTTTTATATAACCATTGTACGAATGCAATTTCTGATTATCTGAAGATAATGGTGATTTTGTTACAATCACATGGACGCGAACAGGTTTTACTTTAGATCGGGTAATCTGATATGAACTGACATTTTTCCCCAGAAGCTGAGACCCATCGAAATCACTAATCACAACATCATCGATAACATACATGTCAACTGTATCCTGAATCTGTTCAGTTACTGACTCGATTTCTGCGCTACCAAGAGAAAGCGCCAAGACTGTTGAAAGAAGAAATGAAAACATAATTATATTTTTTAAATTGATTATTTACTGATATTTGCCGGCAAATAGGTAAGAGTACCATTTGCGTCATTTTTCATCATCACATAGGAAACTTCCTGTCCGTCGTCAAGAGTGAGATGAAAGAAAAGCATCTCGTCGATCATTTCAGTTTCCACATGTTTAACATGCCCGAACTCTTTCAGATTGGTCATACTATAGATAATATCGAGCATTGGAGCCGACGATTCTTCCACTTTAACCGGTTTCAGGAAAAGAACCAAAGCTATGACTGCAGCAGCAGAAATTGCAGGAATTCCCCACCTCCAGAAATTCATGCGTTTTCTTGGAGTTTTTGCGACAATGCGATCAAACTCTTCGACAGCATCGTCTGAAATCACGACATTACTTGGCTGAGTCAAAAGAATCAGTTGAGCGATTTCCTTTTCATCGTCATCCAGAACATTGCTAGCATAATAATCGGCAAGCATCTGTTCCTCTTTGACGCATGTCTCTGCATTGAGAAACTTATCTATGAGAGACTTTCTATATTCCTTGTTATTAATCATTTTACACTTTTTTCAAAAGATCCAACATT
>JAGHSE010000363.1 GCA_018066015.1 Candidatus Colivivens equi | reverse complement strand
ATATTTGCTTACTTTAATGTTAATGCATAAACATAAGAAAGTCAGTGGAAAAATCAGCAGAAGACACAGTTGTTGCTATAATGGACAAAGTTGAGGTTAAATACCGTCAGTATAAGATACAACAGGTTTATGTAGAGACTTGCAATGAAGCGTCTAACCAATCTATTATTTATGGCAATTTGACTGATTCTCAAGGACGTTGCACGCACTATCATTCACCCTTGGATGTTATAGCCAATAAATGTTCTGTCTGCAGAAAATTCTACTCTTGTTATAAGTGTCACAACGAGAATGAGTCTCATTCATTTGGATCTATACCGCCAGAGGAAGCGTCCTCTGTAATGTGTGGTGTATGTGGTCTTCAATTCTCCTATTCAGAATATGAACAGATGGGTGGGGCATGCAAAAATTGTGGTGCTGATTTCAATCCAAAATGCTCATTGCATAAATGCATCTATTCGGACCAGAAAGATAAATAATGAATAGCCTATGTATAAAGGAAAGCATACATGTGAGACATTAAAAGCCATTCGTAAGCAGATAGACTAAAAATCCCATAATCTTCAATCATACCAACCGAGACAATAACTCATCAGCTGAATGTTCTGTAATTATATCTACGGAAAACCATCGTTTCCCTAGGTCTTTAAGAGACGCTCCAAAATGATATATGGTTTCGTCAATTATTAGCCATCTATCATGAGATGATTCAAAAGTATGAAGAATAGTTGGCTCGTTAGGGAATTGAATATTGTATTGGTCGACCGCTTGAATTAATGATTCAGTAGCAAATCGAGTTTTGACATAACAATCAAGTGTCACTCCTTGATTTCGATTGTGAAATCGTTGTAGTAGTGAAGCAGTAAGATAATCATCAATTAGAATTATTCGTCTGTTAGCTTTCTTTATCAATTCTTCAACAAGAACAAAAGCGTCAAACATTTGTCCGTCAAAGAAAACACCAAGTTTTTGCTTTAGTGAACCATCATCTAAACGACTCAATATATTGTTTATCTTTTCGTCAGTCGCAATTTGTTTTAACTCTACTGCTTCTAATCGTTGAAAAATACCAGCATTAGCGATTATGAATTTACGTAAGGCATGAAATGCATCGTTGATTCTAATAGACATTTCTATTGCAACATTAGATCGTAGAACTGCTGATAGTTGAGTGACTCCCTGTTCCGTAAAAGCAAATGGTAGATAAGAAGAATGTTTAAGATTTTTAAACCTATCACAATTTGTGATAAGTTCAAGTTTTTCCGTTTCGGTTAATTGAAATCTATATCGTTCTGGAAATCGAGATTCGTTTCTTTTGACTGCTTGATTAAATGCTATTGTTTTAACCTGATAGAATTCAGCAAGATCCGAATCCATAATGACTTGTTGCCCTCTGATTGTAAGAATGCGATTTTGTATACTTTCTTGTGTATAATTCTGTATGCCTGAATTTTCCAATACTGCAATCCTGTTTTCCATAAAAATTAATGATTCTTTATTAGCACTTTTATTTTAGTTAATGACCAAACAATCAA
>JAGHSE010000109.1 GCA_018066015.1 Candidatus Colivivens equi | reverse complement strand
TCAAAAGCTATAAAATAAAGTTAAAAACGTTAAATCTTCACCATCCCATCCACCCCACAAACATCCCTTCGCCACTTTTCTACCTTTTAACACGCATTTATCTATATATCAACGCTTTATAAAAACTGCATTTGTTCTTCATTGGCAACGGTCGATCTCCCTAATAGTATTACTTCTATTGGAGTTGGGGCTTTTTATAAATGTTCTTCTCTTAAAAGAATAGTATTGCCGCCTAATTTAGAAAAAGTAAGTGGTATATTTGGGGATTGTAAGTCTCTTGAGTTCGTAAAATTGCCAAATAACATGACCAAAATTGCTGGAAATATTTTTAAAGAGTGTCCTTCTTTGAGAGAAATTGTGATTGATTCAAAAAATCCTTTATTTATTTGTCAAGACTCTTTCTTGTTCAATAAAGAAAAATCTATTCTCTATTGTTTCCCGCCGGGGAAAGATACCACTGAGATATTTTTGCCAGAGAGCCTAAAAGAGATAAAAACCGAAGCATTCGCTAATTGTAAACAATTGGAAAGTGTTATTTTTTCATCAAAATCTTTTTGTGATATTGGAAATGCAGCATTTAAGTGGTGTACTTCATTGCGACGAGTAGACTTGCCTCATAATGTTAAAGTAATTAAAATGGGTACTTTTAGCTGGTGTACATCCTTAGAAAGTATTAATGAGTCTCCTGGTTTGGAAGTAATTGAATCAGCTGCATTTAGTCACTGTGGATCAATTAAAAACATAGATTTTATTCCAAATGCTACACAAATTGGACAGAGAGCGTTTATGGATTGCTCATCTCTTGAGACAATTGCTTTTCCTAATGGATTAAAAGAAATTGGCGAAGCTGCATTCTCTGGCTGTACTTCATTGAAAAAAGTTTCTATTCCAGATAGTATTCATTCTTTAGGGGACTACATATTTTATAGTGACCACAACTTAGAGGAGATCCATATTCATGTTATTGATTTAGAAAATGTTTCAATCATGTCACATGCTTTCGATATCGATAAAAATATGTCCTTATCAGATATTTTTTATAGCCAGTGTATTCTCTATGTGCCTTCTGGAACGCGATGGAATTACCGTCATCATCCTGTTTTTGGCAAGTTTAAAAATATTGAAATCGAAATATAATATTTAGGAGTCACAAGCCATAAATGCGGAAATATCTGAAAATGGCATTTATGAACAAAAATTAACTCATACTGTATAAAGATGATGAAGGCAGAGTGTCTAACAATGTGCTCATTGATGATGAAGATGTGTGGTTGACCTTGGAGCAGTTGGCGCAGATATATGATACTACGCAACAAAATATCAGTCTTCACGTCAAGAATATCTACATAAGCATTCGGCAAACCCCGTCTTGCAACTGTTACGAAGTTTTCTCTGAAAACCTTGGTGATTTTCAGAGATACTTGTAGAAGTTTGAAGAAATTGTTGGAGTCTGTCAGAGAAGTTTGGAGACGAGTTTAGATCATGCCTCTATCCATGAGTGTTGCAGTGAGGAAGTCTTCCAGAGGTTTCGACAGGTCATTGTCATACTCGTGGATGTGTTCCAGAAAATAGTTCGTCCACTTGCGGAAGTCAGCACCTGCCTCCTTACAGCACCCCATCATGGTGTAGATAATGGCGGCATCCTCAGCTGCATCGTCATTGCCACAGAAGAGATAGTTCTTTCTGCCGTTGGCTATCGACCGTACGCTATTCTCGATGAGATTGTTGTCCGGCAAATAGCGTCCATCCAGATGATAGAACGAAAGCCTATAAATATATTATAGGTATAGGCAATGGCTTTCCCGAGGGTACTCGTAATGTCAAACGCGACATCTTCACTATAACCTTGATATGATTATTGCACTGGGTTATAGGTTTCGTGTGAGGTGGCCTTTTGTAGAAATGGCCACCTTTAAGGGTAATTATGTGACTCTTGGCGTGCGCCAATTGACTTATAAGTGCGGAAAAAAGTGTAGAAGTGATATAAAATTAGAATTAATCTATATCAAAACCTCATTTTTTATTCTGATTCTTTGTTATTTGTTAGAAAAAATGTGTCTTTGTGGCGTTTATTCGTCCAAATAAATGTAAAATCTATCGCGATATTCGTTCGAATAATTGTAGCAAGACATCGACAAAATGAAAAGAACTATACTTCAACATTTCGCAAGTTGCAATCTCGTCAAGGGATATATAACAATGACTTAAGTACAAAAAACACTCTATAAAGTGCGGAAAAATGTAAGTTTTCTTGGAACTATCTGCGGATTTTTGTAACTTTGCGCCGAAATAAGTGCGGAAAAATGTAATATCATGGCATTTTACGTGCGGAAAATGTAGCAAAAGAATGAAAAGGTTTGTATATCAGCAGATATTGGACTGGAAGAACAGTTCGACAAGAAAGCCATTGGTCTTGAATGGCGCTCGTCAGGTTGGAAAGACCTGGTTGCTCAAGGAGTTTGCCCAAAAGGAATATGCAAAGATGGCATACGTGGTGTGTCGTAAGAATCCTGTGGTGAAGGAGATCTTTAAGGTCGATTTCAACATGGATAGAA
>JAGHSE010000150.1 GCA_018066015.1 Candidatus Colivivens equi | reverse complement strand
AGCCAAACGAATATCAGGAAATGATGTTCAGACTCAATTCCCTTCTATATAATGATGCGATGATTGGTGAGGCTGCTCCACACATTTCCAGTGCCTGCTCTGGTTTTGTCTGCCACAATCCACAGGGGCAGTTGCTTTTCGGCCGCAATATGGGTTCCGGGAATGGCAATCTGATTGTCTCATTCCATGGTATTCAGAAGAGCGGATACAACTTTGTGATGATGACGAATCAGGCATATGTTGATGCTATGAACGGTATTGCACACGAAAAAGGAGTGGATGGAATTTTTATGGATGGCAAGACAGACCTCTCTCTCGCGCTTAGACAGCCTATTCTCAGTCTTGACGGAATGAACGAGCATGGACTTTGCTTTGCAGGATACCAGTTGCCAAGTTTCGATCCGGAGAAAGCTATGAGTGATCCATATATGCAGATGCCTGTTGACCAAAACACTGGCAAGCCTCAGATAACAGTTTCCACCCTCCATTACCTCATTCTCTCCAAATGCAAGACTGTAGAAGACGTTGAAAATTTGTTGAACCAGTATGATTATGTCACGATATGGAATAGCGAAAATGTTCACTGGTATGTTGCTGATGCTAATGGATCATATGCAGTAATTGAATACTGGGGTAAGGGCACTGCAGAATCTCCATTCAAAGTGTACGTAATGAAAGACGCACTGTCTAGGTACATAGATTCTGGAAACAAAACATATTTCGGCGTCCCATACGAGTATAACAGTATTGAAAACTATTATTGCAATCCAGAGGCTACGGAAAACTTCAATGATGACAAATGGCAGATTAATTTCGCCAGCAAGGCCAGAGTCTTCCACATGATGAGTGCCTACAAACCGGTAATGACGGAGAAAGAGGCTCTGTTATGCCTGCAGGAGGGTACATTCGCAATTGAAGTTCCAAATGATGTGACTAATTGGTCATGTATATATAATCCTGCAGAACGGACTATGCTCTTTAATATGCGCAATGATATGTCTGAAGTATATTCTATAGATTTGAAGAAGGATTTGAAATAATGATTTGTATACATTCACATGTGTTTTTCATGTGGATAAAATCAACGAAAATAGACTGATTCTCGTTTTAAGAATCAGTCTATTTTTTATGTACCACCAGCCGTCTATTTCCTTGTTTTATCTCTCGGTTTGTCGTGGTGCTCTCTGATAGAATACGGGTAAATGAAAATTTAATGGTGGCGTGTTTAGACAAAAACAGTAATCCTCTCTGGTTGTTTCCCTCTGACTCGAAAAGAGCGTTGAAGTAGTAAAAGACTTGAGAATGTTTGGAAATTGTAGATTTTTTTTATAAATTTGCAACGTATATGGTCTCAATTGAAAACTTAGGTGTTGAATTTAGCTCCAAACCACTGTTCACGGATGTTAGTTTCGTGATAAATCCTCGTGACAGAATAGCTCTGGTAGGAAAGAATGGTGCAGGAAAGACAACATTGCTACGCATTATTCGTGGAGAAGAACGCCCAACAAGTGGTGTAGTGGCAAAGGATAAAGATATGGTGATTGGGTATCTGCCTCAAGGTGTTCAAATTAGTGCAAAGACAGAAGAAGGTGCAGGTACAATACAAGACTTGATAGACTGTGTTTCGGATCCTCAAGAGAAGGCAGAACTTGACCGTATGTTTATTGGTCTGGGTTTTAAACGACATGAGTTTTTGAAACCACTGAATACATTCTCTGGAGGATGGCGTATGCGAGTAGAATTAGCTAGGATTTTGCAGAAGAAACCAGACTTGTTGTTGCTTGATGAACCGACTAACCATTTGGATATTGGTTCCATAAATTGGTTGGAACAATATATAGAGCATTCTTCTAGGACAGTAATGGTAGTGAGTCATGACCGCACGTTCATAAATAATATTACGAATAGAACCATAGAAATCACTTGTGGACGAATCAATGACTACAAGGTAAAGTATGATGAGTATGTGAAGTTGAGAGATGAACGTCATGAACATCAAATCCGAGCATACGAAAATCAGCAGAAGGAAATAGCTGAGATAAAGGAGTTTGTAGAGCGTTTTAGATATAAACCAACAAAGAGCAATCAAGTACAGAGCAGATTGAAACAGTTGGAAAAAATAGTGCCAATAGAGATTGACGACATAGATACCAGCATGTTGCATCTGAAATTTCCTCCTTGTGAAAGAAGTGGGGATTATCCAATTATCTGTGAAGAAGTGGCGAAGAGTTACCCTACGGCAGATGATGAAACGTGTTTGCATACTGTGTTCAGTGGGGTGAATCTTACTATCAAACGAGGCGAAAAAGTGGCATTCATGGGCAATAATGGTGAGGGTAAAACCACACTTGTGAAATGTATCATGAATGAAATACCATTTGAGGGGCATTTGAAGATTGGTCATAATGTTCAGATTGGATATTTCGCACAGAATCAAGCACAGTTATTAGACGGTAACATGACTGTATTTGACACAATTGATAGAGTAGCCCGAGGAAATATCCGAACAAAAATACGCGACATACTAGGTGCATTTATGTTTGGAGGTGAGGCTAGTGAGAAGTTTGTGAAAGTGTTGTCAGGAGGAGAAAAGAGTAGATTGGCAATGATAAAACTATTGTTGGAACCAGTAAATCTACTCATCTTGGATGAACCTACTAACCATCTTGATATGCAATCAAAAGATGTGCTGAAAGATGCAATAAAGGCCTTTGATGGAACTGCAATCATTGTAAGTCACGACCGTTATTTCCTGAACGGTTTAGTAGATAAGGTTTATGAATTTGCTGATGGAAAGGTCAGGGAAGTGATAGAGCATTCTACGTTGGGTGTTCAGTCGAACAATAAAAAAGTCAATACAATAGCTAGTCCTTCAAATACGACATCTGTTCAGCAAAAAGACTCAAAAGAAGATTATGAGCATCAAAAGGCAGAAGCTCGCAGAAAAGCCAACGCAGAGCGAAAATTGAAACTTTGTGAAGAAAAAGTGGCAGCATTGGAGGCTGAAATAGCCGAGATTGAAACCATTTTGTCTGAAAAAAATGACATGCAAATGGTGGAAAAATATACTCAGTTGAAGGCTGAACTAGATAGGGAAATGGAACATTGGATGGAACTGAGTGAATAGATGATTGAAAAATAGTAGTATAAAAT
>JAGHSE010000040.1 GCA_018066015.1 Candidatus Colivivens equi | reverse complement strand
GTTATAGAATCCCCTTACCACCCTTACCACCCTTACCAAGCACCCCTTCTACAGGTACTTCTGAGAGGGGTGGAAAAATTTTTGAAAAAAAGTTGCCAAAAAATTTGGAGGGGGGTGGGGTTGATGTTATATATTTGCAGCGTCAATCAAAACTGAGTCTGTTTTCATCATAATGCTAATGCACGATATGGGTTTAAGGTGGGTTCTATAAATTCACCGAATAAGTAATAATTTTTCGAATATGGGTGATATCGTTCTTTTCAGCCCTTTTGGTTTTGTTTCGGCACCCAGGGTGTCGCTCCGCTTGTCCTGGGCTATGAACAGATTAGCCTTTCAGGCTGCATCGGGCGAGGTGCGAAGGAGGAAGACAAAAGTCAAAATCGCAAGAAATGAATTTTCAACGCACCGAATGCAGAGTCAAACTTGTTTGAACTATGCTGAGGTGAGGCAGAAAATGCAGGAACCGAATTTATAGAACCCACCTATACTGTGGATATATACAGTGAGATACCATTTTCATAACATTCAAAAAAAAAGAGCCCAACTTTATGTTGAACTCTTTTGAGCGGAAAACGAGACTCGAACTCGCGACCCCGACCTTGGCAAGGTCGTGCTCTACCAACTGAGCTATTTCCGCAATATAACAAATCAATCAAAATGAATTCATTTTTGTGCCCAAGACAAGAATCGAACTTGCACGTCTCTCAACACTCGCACCTGAAACGAGCGCGTCTACCATTCCGCCACTTGGGCCCTTGTCAAGGTTTTCACTAGGCATTCCCCTGAATGCGGATGCAAAGGTAAGGCATTTTTTTGAACTGACAAAATATTTGTGAGTTTTTTTTATGTTTTTTTTATTTCACACGCCTTCATCACCTGTTGGGTCATTAGTCATGTTGTATTCTGGACCTACTTCGGTGTCAACAACAGGTGTGAGGATGAGTTTCCAATCTGGTGTGATATCAATAGCTGTTGCATAGTTGGCAATACCGGCAGCATCGCAGTCACCTACGTCGGATATGAAATGGAATCTTTGGTGGTTGTCTAGTCTAAGGTAATTGATGTTGAACCCTAGTAGTGAGTAGTTGTCAAAATTATCATCATCAATATGACTTCTGAATGATTCCTTTGTAAATGTATGTGTATAAACAGTGGCTGTATCTTTCTTTATAGTCAGTTCTACGATATTATCATAGTACTTATAACCATAACTGTTTGTTACTACAGGGAGTGTCGTGTCGTTCTTAAAGGCATATGTGTATTGATAAACAACGCCGTTAACAGACATTGTATCTGTCACTTCAAATTCCTGGAGTGATAGTATTGAGTCTTTAGGAGTTTCAATCTTAGTGGTGTCTGGTATTGCTACAGTTGGTTGTTTGCCATTATTGCATGCAGATATAAGAAGTACAAATGTACACAATGTAAGGTAAGATAGTCTTTTCATAGGTGTAATATGTTTTTATGTTTTTTTCTGAAACTGTTTTATGATACTGTAGGCTGAATATAATCCTAACTGGCCAGCTACGCTAAGATCATTTATGCCTTCTTTTATCTCGTTTTTAAGTATATGCAGCACACCTCGGTTGTAGTAAGCTTCAGCAAAATCTTTTTTCTGTTCAATTGCTTCTGTGAAATGTGACATTGCTTCATCTGGATGTCCAAGTCCGGCTTCACGACATGCAAGGTTGTAAAGAGATGTAGCCTGAGGGTACAAATCATCTGCTTTTTCAGGCAATTCAACTAGAAGTTTGACTTCAACTTTTTTGTTTTGTACTCTTCCTCGATATTCGCTCTTATACGTTTGTTCTTGTTCTGTGAATTCAGGCTCTTTTTCTGATTCTTCATCAGCTACAAGTTGTTCGTAGTTGTCGAAATTGATTTCTGAACGATGTCGCATTGACTTGTTTTTCATCTGAGATGTCGATGTGGCATATCCATATTGATGGGCAATGGATTCCTTCATGTAATGTTCCTCATCACGGATTGCACCTTTTGTATCGCCTATCTTCCTTCGTAGTTCGGCTCTGAGTGCATATCCTTGTGTGAATTTAGGAAAATATTTTATAACTCTAGTTATATCATTGCATGCGCCTTTGTAGTCTCCTGTCTTGTTGCGCAACAGAGCTCTGTTATACACAGCCATAAGGTCATCGGGATCTTTTTGGATTATATAGTTAAAGTCCTCAATGGCTAAGTTATCATCACCGACGTATGCGCGTAGTTGTCCGCGATTGTAGTGCGCAAAGAAGTTTTCTGGGTCAAGTTCAAGAATGGCATTATAGTCTGCCATCTGTTTTCTCAAATCTTCTAAGTAGTAGTAACATACAGCACGGTTCATAAGGTTGCGTACGTCGTGAGGCTGAAGGTCAAGAGATGTGGTTAATGTTCTTTCCGCATCTTCATATTGTTTGTTGTAGAGTTGTATGTTTGCCTTTAGATTGAGGGTGTTGATGCTACGTGGAGTCTTTGATAAAATTTTGTTTAACTGACTGAGGGCTTCGTTCCATTCCTTTTTTTCAATATAATAACCTGCCTTTAGTCGGAGTGCGTTGGCATTTGTGGAGTCCTTTGATAAAAGTATGTTGGTACAACTATCAACTTCTTCCCACTTTTTTTGTTTTAGTTTTATATTTGCCATCAGTAGTGTTCCGTCTGTGTAGTCTGGCCATCTTCTTAATAAGGTATCGGCTTCTTGTTCTGCTAATTCCAGACTATCCATTTCAATGTAGCAATACACTATATTATGTACAAATCCCTTGTTGTTGGGCTCTGTTTCAAGGGCTTTTCTAAAATCACTAATTGCATCATAATAATTCTGCATATTAATTCTACATAGCCCTCTTAATTGATATGTGTCAGAAAAATATGGATTGATGCTAATGGTATGAGCAAAGTCCTTTTCAGCACCAGTAAAGTCTTCAAGATAAAATTTTGCCAGTCCTCTATAGAACCAAGGTTGATAGAGGTAGGGTTTTGCATCAATGACCATATTAAAATACTGTATGGAAAGAACGTAGTCATTGAAATACAAAGCATTCTTGCCTACACTCATCACAGTTTCGGTATTGACTTGAGCTTTGAGTGTAGTGCCAATATGCATAGTTGCACATAAAATGAATGCGACCAGCAAACGGCGTCTATTTCTTGACTTTGTAGCTACATTCATATTTGCCTTTTGTCATGGCAATAAGTTTTTTTCTAATCATTTGCTTGCGCAATGTGGAGAGTCGATCTACGAATAGTTTGCCTTCCAAATGGTCATATTCATGTTGGAATACGCGGGCAAGAAAACCATTTAGCCACTCATCATGTGCTGTGCCGTTTTCATCAAGATATGTCACATGTACTTGGGTAGGGCGCCGAACATTTTCATGAATACCAGGCAAACTCAGGCATCCTTCTTCTATTGATTCAGTTTCCTCACTTGATTCCAAAATTTTAGGATTGATAAAGGCATGAAGAAAACCTTTGTATTCAGGATAATCTTCAGAGAGTACGTCTAAATCAATGACAAACATATTGATAGGCAATCCTACTTGTGGTCCAGCTAATCCTACTCCATCAGCCTTTTGCATCGTTTCATACATATCTTTTATCAACTCCTGCAGGTTAGGGTAGTCCATGTCAATATCGTTAGATTTGCTTCTTAATACGCTTTGCCCTAAAATATACATTGGTAATATCATATGGTTTATGGTTTATGTGGTTGACGTTATCGTTGTCGTTAATAAAAGTTTATGGTCTTTCACTCAGTGCTTTACGCTGCATCATCCATTCTTCTAATATAATGGTTGCTGAAATTTTATCAACAAGAGACTTATTTTGACGTGCCTTTTTGCTAATTCCGCTGTCTATCATTGCTCTGTGGGCTAATACTGATGTGAATCGTTCATCAAAATAGTCAATGGGAATATTGGGATATAATTTCTTTATACGATTTACAAATGGAACTATACGTTTCATGTTTTCTGAGTCTTCTCCATTTGTTTGTACAGGATGTCCGACCACAATTCGTTCTACTTCTTCTTTTTTCATATAGTCTATAAGAAAGTTGAGCAATTCTGATGTTTGCACTGTTGTCAGACCTCCTGCAATGATTTGCAGGGAATCACTTACTGCAATTCCCGTACGTTTTTGTCCATAATCTATTGCAAGAATTCTTCCCATGACTATAATTATTCTTGCAAAGTTACGAAAAATATAATAAAGAACAAACTATTTTAGCGAAATTCCCTACGCTATCTTCACTCCTTGCACCTTATTCGCGCTGTGCGTCCATACGACTCTTTTGACTTTCACCAGCACCAGTTCCGCGATACTTGTTTTTCGTCAGGTTGAATGAATAACGCAGTGAGACATTAAGGTAATGGTTGTTGTTGAGACTAGATTGTTGCATAAGGTAATAGCCACAGTCCATTTCTATTTTTTGAGAACTTCTTTGAAAAATGTCACTGACAGTGGCTCGAAGACAGAGGGCATCGTTTTTTAACCAACTCTTCTGTGCTACTAGATTGACTACTAGTGTGCTGTTATGAAGTCGGAAATTGACTGCGTCACCTGTTGACTGAAATGAAAGATTTCCTTCAAATTGCCATGAGTGTTTTAGGCGTATCGCATTATTGAGTGAAGCAAAATATATTGGATGTGTATAACTTACATGACGTTCACCATTTGGTTCACGAGGGTCAGCAAGTGTTTGCTTCATATTTGGTACTTGAAGGCCTATGGTCCAACTTGGAGAGTAGCATCCAAATGTAGGGTATGCAACTACATAGGCTGTCAAATTTCTTACTGGAGAGTCTAAATTAGTATCTTTGATGAGGATAACACCATTGTCATCGTAGATATACGACCACTGTGTGAGATGATCATCAATTTTTTGATAAACCGCACCGAGCATAAGCCATTTCCATCTGGCTGTAGCACTGATGTCCTGGCGTATTTCATTCTTTAGTTTCGGATCCCCTTGCTGGCGTGTGTATGGATTGACGTATATCATTGTCTCGTCTAGGCTTTTAAAATTAGGACGATTAGTTTTAAAACTATAACTGAGAGAAGTCTGCACACTGCCCCATTGTTGTGCCCACGAAATAGATGGGAAAACGTCATTTGTGTATCTTGAAGTAGATTTTTGGGGGTTGAGGAAATTGCTGTATTTCATGCCGACATATTCAAATCGCACTCCTACATTGAAATTTCCTAATTTGGGTAAAGCAAAAGCATATTCAGCAAAAGCTGATATATTGTCTTCCTTGACCTTGGAGTCTGTATTGGAAATTGGTAAGTTTTCTACTGCATACTTTGATTTGCGTGATACGACACTAATTTCTTCTCCAAATGATAATAGCCCTTTCCAAATAGGGTATGTAAAAATAAGTTTGTCGGCAATCATACTGGAGGTCGTGGATGTGGCTGTTGCCATCTGTGTCTCCTTGCTTTTATCCCATTCCTTTATTTTATTATTGTCTTCAGACTTGTTTGTTACAAAGTCAATGTTTAGGTCTATCCCCAATTTACCTATGCGACCATTGTAGTATGTATTTCCATTCCAATTATATGGTTGGCTTGAATTGCCTCGTTGAGTATTTTGATTATTGTCTTCGTTAAACACCTTGCCTGTCTGGTAATCCGTGGTCTTTGTTTGTGTAGTTTGGGCAAAATTAATATAATAATTGAAAGGGTCCTTGCGCTCAAATCTCATTCCGACAGAATGGTTTTCTGACAGTTGCCAATCTAGTCCAATATGACTTACTATACCTTGTACATGAACATCATTCAGTATCGCACTCTTTTGTTCTATACTTATCAAACTATCCGCCTTTCCTAAATAACTCCATTGTTCGGGTTTGCTATCTAGCAGTGCATCAATCTTTGCATAGTTTATACCTCCGAATAACTCAAAACTATTGTGGCGATAATGGAGGTTCAGGGTGGCTTTGGGAGATGTGTATCCATAGTATAAATCTTGCTGATTGCCAACTTCTGTATCAAATCCGAACCCTTCTCCTTGACGTTTTTTAGTCTTAATACGCACTACGGCAGAGACGGTAGCATTATATTGTGCTCCTGGATTATTGATGACTTCGATTTCTTTGATATCTTCACTCCGCAGACGTTGTAGCTCATCGGGGTCTTGCATCTGCCTTCCGTTTATATAATATATAGGTGCTCCTCGCCCTATGACTTGCAATTCATCTCCGTTTTGCACCATGCCAGGCACCTTACTCAGCATTTCCTTTGCGCTACCAGACTGGCCGAGAACAGTTCCTTCAATAGTTGTTACCATTGAATTTCCTGTAAGTTTTGTCTTAGGTAGCATCCCCTTAACTATTATTTCTTTTATTAATTGTGAATTCTCACGCATCTGAATCTTTCCGCTCAATTTGTTGGATGGGATATATTGAGTGTCATATCCAATACAAGAAAATTTAATCACCCCTTCTTTTTGAGCTATCATACTGAATTGACCATCCATGTTACTTGTAGTACCTTGAATATATGTTGAGTCTGGAATTGACAACAAAACTACATTTACACAACACATAGGTCCACCATTCTCGTCAAGAATCAATCCCCGCAATTCTTTGTTTTGAGCACTGGCAACGAAAGTGACAAAAAAAGAAGAGAACATTGTCAATACAGATACTAGCCTTGTGCTTTTTTTGAAAATCATAAATTTCATGTCTTAATTTGTTTGAATTTTGATGTGATATCTACCATAAGACGAAAAAGTCAAAGATTTACTACGATATTATGTTACAAAGATAAGAAAAACGTTTTAAACATGAATATGAATAAGGATTAATTTGTACCTTTGCATTTGTTTTTAACTAACAAAGATGTTATGAATACAATTGTGATTGTTTTGCCAATATTGACCTTGTTGATGTTTGACTTAGGTCTTACTTTATGTGTTGCTGATTTCAAACTTGTGTTTCAACGTCCGAAAAGTGTTATCGCAGGGTTATTAGGACAAATTATCGTACTACCAGCATTTGCCTTTTTATTAGCATGGTTATTTCATCTTGAGGCTCTTTTCTTTATAGGTGTGGTATTAATAGCATGCTGTCCAGGTGGTAGTTCGTCAAATGTGTTCTCAAAATTAGCTCATGGTGACGTGGCTTTGTCTGTATCTCTAACAGCTTTGAGCAGTATTATAACTTTATTTACAATACCAATAATACTGAATATGGCAGTGACATTCACAGGAACCGAGCAGGGTGGGGTACACCTACCTGTGGGTAATTTGATTGTTCAAAATATTCTGCTTATGTTACTTCCGATTATGATTGGAATATTCATTAATCATCGTTTTCATAATGCTGCACTGAAAATGGACAAAATCTTGTCAAAAATTGCATTCCCAGCCATCATACTACTAGCTACTATTTTTTATCTCAATAATACAGAGGCTATCAGCAAGAATTTTACCAGTATGGGCGTCATTATTACAATATTGATAATCGGTGCCATTGTGTCTGCGCGTTTGATAGCATGGCCTATGCATCTTAATGATAAAGAGACGCGAACGATAACAATCGAAGTCGGTATGCAAAATGCAGCACAAGCCATAACAATAGCTTCGAGTCCGTTTGTCTTTAACAACGAAACAATTGCAGTTCCTGCCATCATTTATTCGTTAATGATGAATGTGGTCTTGATTATTTATGTAGTAGTTTTACGACAATTTAGAAAATAATAGTTTTATGTCCTTGCGAAAAGACATTTTGCGTCTAACTTTCCCTATATTTCTGGAAATGTTATTTGTGACGCTGATGGGGGCCACGGATACGTTCATGCTTTCTCAGTATTCTGACGAGGCTGTAGCGGCTGTAGGTGTGGCAAACCAAATCATTACATTTGCATTCTTGATTTTTCAAATCATAAATATAGGTACAACGGTACTTTGCTCACAATTTCTCGGTGCTGGTGATAGAAAGAAAATGGAACAAGTGACAGCAATGGCGTTGCTACTGAATATTGTGAGTGGGGCAATTATTTCTACTATACTTTCGTGTGGCGCTCCTACGTTGCTTGACTGGATGGGACTTGATACTAACCTAAAACGATATGGTGTGCCGTATATGCATATTGCAGGTTCTTTCGCTTTTTTCCAAGCTTTGCATCTCACCGTTTCTGCTTCACTGCGTGCCGACCATAAAGTAATGTATCCAATGATGGTTGCATTTGCTGCAAATATAGTTAATGTGATTGGCAATTACATGCTTATAATGGGGCATTGGGGATGTCCTGCACTTGGGGCTGAAGGTGCTGCTATTGCAACTAGTATATCTAGAGGTACCGTAGCCGTACTTATGTTCGGCATTCTTTTTGCTAAACATATTCCATTCAAAAATCTTATTTATGCTTTCCGCACTCCTGTTAGGGATTTGTGTCATGTAATGCGCGACTTGTTAAAGATTGGTTTGCCTTCTGCAGGTGAGAATATGTCGTACGATGCTCAACAAATCACTCTCACCTACTTTATAAATATAATAGGTACAGCAGAACTTGCTACACGTTCCTATGTTTGCAACATAGCCCTCTTTGCTTATATATTCTCTATTTGTATAGCTCAAGGTGGAGGAATCGTTATGGCGCATCTCATTGGGCAACACCGTTATGAGGCATGTTACAAACTAGGATGGTATGTCTTACAACGTGCCGTGATGATTACTGTAGGTATGAGTTGTATCTTTGCTCTATTTGGAAGAGCAATCTTTACTACTATTACAGACAATACAGAAATTATTACATTAGGATGTACTGTCCTGCTTATTGACGTACTCGTGGAAATAGGTAAGGCCACGAATATTTACTACGTAGCTGTATTACGCAGTGTAGGAGATACCAATTTTCCATTCTATGTAGGAATAACCATACAATGGATTGTTGGTGTATTGTGTGGATGGTTGTTTGGTATTTATTTTGGCTGGGGACTCGTTGGTATATGGTGCTCATTCATCCTTGATGAGGGAATCAGAGGTGGCATATTTGTATGGAGATGGTATAGCAAACGCTGGCAACAACGCTCATTCGTTTAAATCCACAATTTATTTCAAAAAAAGTTGATTTTTAACTCTATCTTCTCTACCCCTAACTCTACCCATATTTGTATTGTGTATCAATGAGTTAAGTGCGTAGGTAGAGAAGGTAGAGTTGATTTTCATTTTTTTTGAAAAAAATCAATTTTCAATAAATCAAAGGCATTTTGTTGCGTTGAACTCAGACTAAGACAACCAAGAAAATCGCCAACTTGGGTAGAGTTAACAATCAACTTTAACTTTCTTTGTTGAGTGCTACTTGTTTATTAAACATCTGCGACAAATGAAGGCTTGATCTGCAAGTATTGTCCCCCTTGTTCTATATTGCTTTTGTCTAGATTTACACTAAGCCTCATTTTGCCTTACGAGACCGCTAGTTATGGCCAACGAGACCGCTTCTTCAGCCCTGCGAGACCGCTAGTTATGGCCAACGAGACCGCTAGTTATTTTGGGTGTAACCGCTAGTTATTTTCTGGCCGAATACTTCTCCTTTGGGTAGAGAAGGGGGATTGTATTTTATCCTACCAGAGTTATTGCTGTCTGGTAAAAATTTTATTGAAGTTATAAATTCAGGGCTGGTACTCACACGAAGTATCATCCCATTTGATTACCTTTGCTTCTGCAACAAAACAAAATCATAATCATGGGCAAAACATAGCTGGTTTTTTGGCGCTTACAAGACTTATGAGATAAGCGTAAAAGGTTGGGGTATAAATATTAAAGGTATAAAAGAAGATTCACATATTTTGGGCCACTAGTAAAACCCCGTGTTTGAATAATTGAGTTAATATGCCACTATCTCTGATTTTGTTTGTACCTTTGCATCCTGTTTAACTATAATATAAGTACTACAATGAATGAGAATCCTTACATGAAACTTGTGAAGTTCATTCT
>JAGHSE010000367.1 GCA_018066015.1 Candidatus Colivivens equi | reverse complement strand
ATATACTACCATACAAGTATATTAATATGTTACTGATGAAAGGGGCGAGTGTTCTGATAACGGGTAATTTAAACAGCCGTAGAAATTTTTCGACTAGGGATCATGTATATGAAACATTAAGAGAAAGTATTATTAAGTTGGAATTGAAGCCAGGGCAGAGTATTTCAGAGAAAGAAATATCAGCGTTATTAAATGTTAGTAGAACACCTGTTCGAGAAGCATTTGTGAAATTAGCGCAAGAAGAGTTGTTAGAAGTATATCCTCAACGTGGTACATTCATTTCATTAATTGATTTGGAATACGTAGAGGAAGTTAGATTTATCCGAGAGTTGCTTGAGAGGGCGTCAGCAAAGCTAGCAGCCGAAAATTCTAGCGATGTAGATTTTGTTTTATTGAGAGAGAATTTACAAAGACAGAAATTTTGTATGGATGAGAAAAACTATATGAAACTTTTTGAGTTGGATGAGGAGTTTCATCATATTATCTCCATTGGAGCGGGTAAACCAAGAATTTGGTCTGTTTTACAAAATTTCAATGCGCATTTAAATCGTATTCGTATGTTGAGTTTAGCTTCAAATTATAACTGGGACCAAATTTTGTCACAACATCTTGTTATTGCAGGAGCGATAGAGAATGGTGATGGAATGTTAGCTGATGAGGCGATGGGGGAGCATTTACGGAAACTTCGATTTGAATTGGATTCTTTAAAAGAAGGGTATCCAACGTATTTTAAGTAATTATAAATAAAAATGTAAGCGCTTTAAATTCAAACAAATTAGGGGGAAATTAGTATGAAATTAAAAAGTGGTTTCTTATTAAGTATGATATTCATTGTTGTAACGCTATTAGCGGCATGCTCAGAAGATAGCAGTACAGAAGCAAGTTCAGATAAGGTTTATACGCTTAAAATCAACACAGCTTTGGCTGCTACTGATCCGATTTATCAAGGATTAGAAGAATTCAAAGAACAAGTAGCAGAAAAAACTAATAATCAAGTAGTAATTGAAATTTATGGTAATGGGGCGTTGGGCGATGACAGTGATGTTCTTGAACAAGCTAAAGTAGGGGCAAACGTTGCGGTATTAGTAGATGCTGGACGTCTAGCAGAATTAGTACCTGAAATTGGGATTCTTTCTGCTCCATACATTGTTGACAGTTACGATGAAGGAAATAAAGTTGCACAATCTGATTTGTTTAAAGGATGGTCTGACAAACTTGCAACGGAACATAACCTTCAGATTTTATCATTTAACTGGTATCAAGGGGATCGTCATTTCCTTACAAATAAGAAAATCGAGAAACCTGCAGATTTAAAGGGCTTAAAAATCCGTACTCCTGGAGCTACTGTGTGGACAGAAACTATTTCTGCAATGGGGGCAAGTCCAGCAGGTATGGCATTTTCTGAAGTATATCCAGGTATCCAACAAGGGGTAATTGATGGTGCAGAAGCGCAGCATCCAGCTTCTTATGGTGCAAACTTACATGAAGTTGTTAAATATATCACGAAGACTAGTCACTTCCAACTAATCACGGGCATTGTAGCTGGTGCAGATTGGATGGCAGAATTACCGGAAGAATATCAAAAAATTGTTTATAAAGAAGCATTAAAAGCAGGTGAAGAAGCTTCTGAAAATACGATTGCACTACTGGCAGATTTCGAATCGAAAATGAAAGATGCTGGTGTTGAGGTTAATGAAGTTGACATCGAACCGTTTAAACAATTAACAGAATCGGTTTACTATAAAATTGATGGTTATGCAGAATTAAGAGAAGAAGTGAACAAAATCCTAGGGAAGTAGGGAATGCAATGGTAAAACAGGCTGCTGGAATTTATATAAAATTCGAGAATTTTCTAACAAACTTTTTACTTGTAGCAATTGTATTCTTTGTTTTCTTAGCAGCAATTATGAGATGGGCTGGATGGCCCCTCTCATGGTCTGTTGAATTTGCACAATTACTGTTCGTTTGGGTCATTTTTTTAGGGTCGAATCGGACGCTGAGAGAAAGAAAACATATAACAGTCGATATCTTTGTAAAAGTTCTACCTCTAAAGGTAAGGAGGATTATAGAAGTTTTGACAAAGATTTTGGTTATAGCATTTTTAGTCTTTCTAACAATATATGGTTTCCAACTCAGTGTTGAAAACTCAGCTAGACAAATTAGTAATCTTCCTTTGAGTTATTCTTTTATAACATTAGCAGTACCAATAGGAAGTGTATTAATGATTTGTACGATTTTGGCTCAATTAAAGGAAGAACTGAGCAGCATAAAGTCATCTAATGAATTGAAATCGTAGGGAGGGAATCATTTGTTAATAGTTGCGATTGTATTTTTAATCTTGTTATTCCTGAACATGCCTGTTGCATTTGCTATAGGTATAGGAAGTCTTATGTATTTCTTTATTGGATCTAATTTACCGATAGAAATTACAACTCAGCGAATGGTAGCAGGAACTCAGTCATTCCCTCTGTTAGCGGTTCCTTTCTTTATCTTAGCAGGTAATTTAATGAATGCTTCTGGTATTACGGAAAGACTTATTCGATTTTCAAATGCACTGACAGGACATCTTCAAGGAAGCTTGGCTCATGTATCTATTGTATTAAGTACGGTAATGGGTGGGGTTTCGGGTTCTGCAAATGCGGATGCAGCAATGCAAAGTCGTATCCTAGGTCAGAAAATGATTGACCGTGGTTATTCAGGTGGTTATTCTGCTTCAGTTATTGCAATTAGCTCCTTAATTACTGCAACGATTCCACCAAGTATCGGTCTTATTCTATATGGTTATGTTGGGCAGGTATCTATTGGGAAACTATTTTTAGCAGGAATTATTCCTGGATTACTAATGATGGTGATTTTAATGGTTATCTCTTATATAATTGCCAGAAAAAGAGGCTATGACAGTAATAACGAACAAAGGCGAGCTACATTACCTGAAATTGGTGAAACACTAAAAGAAAGTATTTGGGCTTTAATGTTCCCTGTAATTTTAGTAGTCGGAATAAGATTTGGAATTTTTACAGCTTCTGAAGCAGGTGCTTTTGCAGTTGTTTATGCCATTGTTATTGGCTTCTTCGTTTATAAAGAGTTAAATTGGAAAAACTTTAAAGAAGCACTTTCTCAATCTATCACAGACAATGCTTCTATTTTATTAATCATCTCAGTTTCTTCAATCCTAGGTTTCTTAATTACTTATGATAGATTACCGCAAAATGCAGCTGATTTCTTAATTGGTGTAACGACTAACGGAAGTCTCATGGTCATTTTAATTCTAATCTTCTTAGTCATTGCAGGGATGTTTATTGAGTCAACAGTTCTAGTTCTTTTATTAACACCAATTTTCTTACCAGTAGTCCAACAAGTAGGGATTGACCCAGTACATTTTGGAATACTGATGATGACAATCGTTACGTTTGGTGGTATGACTCCACCAGTAGGGGTCACGATGTATACGACGACATCCATTATGAAGGTACCACTAGAAGATTATATTAAAGAGTCTATTCCATTTATATTAGGCGTATTTTTATTAGTTCTAATTTTAACCTTCTTCCCATCACTAGTTATGTTCTTACCAGATCTATTTATGTAATGAAAGGGGAAAAATAAATGAAACCCTTTAAGGATGAACACTTTTTATTAAAAACAAAAACGGCTCAAAAATTATTCCATGAATATGCAAAAGAGATGCCGATAATTGATTACCACTGTCATCTCTCTGCAAAAGAAATAGCTGAGAATAAGGCTTTTCAAGATCTTTCAGAAATTTGGTTACAGGGAGACCATTACAAATGGCGTGCTTTGAGAGCCAATGGTGTTGAAGAGCGCTTTATAACTGGAGATGCTACTGCAAAAGAAAAATTTGATAAATGGGCAGCTACAGTTCCTTATACTATGGGCAATCCGCTTTTTCACTGGACTGCTTTGGAGTTGGATAAATACTTTGGTATTGATAAAATTTTAACTCCAAATACAGCTGATGAAATATGGGAGCGATGCAATAATCAACTGAATACAAAACAATTTACATCAAGGGCACTAATAGAGAAATCTAATGTTCATGTAATATGTACAACGGATGACCCAATAGATGATTTACAGTATCACCGTTCTCTAAAAGAAGAAGGCTATCGAGTTAAGGTACTGCCAACTTTTAGACCAGATGGCGCTCTGGGAATTGAACTTGAAACTTTCTCACAATGGATTATCAATCTTATAACAGTTTCTGGCGTAAATATAATATCGTACAAGGATTTTTTAATTGCCATTAAACAACGTATTCAATACTTTGATGAACTAGGATGCAAGCTTTCGGATCATGGACTAGATGCTTCTTTCTATCATTTATTTTCGGCAGAGGAGATAGAGGTTATTTTCCAAAAAGGGCTAAAGAATGATGCTCTTACGGAAAAAGAAGTAATTCAGTATAAAACTTCCACACTTATAGAACTCGGAAAAATGTATGCAGAAAAGGGCTGGGCAATGCAGCTTCATATAGGTGCCATTCGAAATAATAATAGAAGAATGTTAGAGTGTGTTGGACAAAATACAGGTTATGATTCTATTCATGATTTTACATATTCGGCAGATCTTTCTCGCTTATTAGACGCCCTTGATTATACAAATGAGTTACCTAAGACGATTATCTACAACTTGAATCCAAGGGATAATTACATGATTGGTTCAATGATCGGTAATTTCCAAGGGGGAATCCCAGGAAAAATGCAGTTTGGGACAGCCTGGTGGTTTGGGGATCAACGAGATGGAATGGTTGAACAAATTAAAGTCTTAGCAAATACAGGTTTACTAGCACGCTTTGTCGGTATGTTAACAGATTCACGTAGTTTTCTATCCTATACTCGACATGAATATTTCCGTAGAATCCTCTGTGATGTTATAGGAGAGTGGGTAGAAAATGGCGAGTTTC